>CAIJKV010000134.1 GCA_903821335.1 uncultured beta proteobacterium | reverse complement strand
AGTTCGCGCCGCATCCGGTGTTTGCCCGTGAGGACGATGGGCGTTACAGCTACTACCCTCTGGCCGAGGGGGCGCTTGCCGACAAGTTTGCCATCACGGATTTCGCACAGCGCGGCACGCGCGCCCTGACCGCGCATGACTATGTCTACGCCATCCGCAGGCTCGCCAGCCCGCGTGTGGCGTCGCCGATCTTTTCGACACTGGCCGAGCATGTCGTGGGCATGCAAGCCTACGGTGAACGGCTGCGTGAAATTGACAGCAACCTGCGCCGCGACCTGGCACCCGGCACACGCGACTTGCCCTGGCTGGATCTACGCGATGTCGGCTTCGCGGGTGTCGAGGCGCTCGACGACCACACGCTGCGCATCCGGGTCAAGGGGCTTTACCCACAGTTCAAGTACTGGCTCGCCATGACATTCATCGCGCCCATCCCCTGGGAGGCTGACCGCTTCTACAGCCAACCGGGCATGGCCCAGCGTGACTTGTCGCTCAATACCTGGCCCGTCGGGACCGGGCCCTACATGCTGGCCGAATCCATCCAGAACCGTCGTCATGTGCTGGCGCGCAATCCTAACTTCAGGGGCGAGCCCTATCCGTGCGAGGGCGAACCCGGGGATGCCGAGCGTGGCCTGCTGGTCGATTGCGGCAAAATGACGCCGTTCATCGACCGCATTGTTTTCAACATTGAAAAGGAAAGCATTCCACTGCAAGGCAAGTTCATGCAGGGTTACTACGACGTGCCGCAGGTCGAACGCGGGGATACCGGGGTCACCATGCTGGTAGCGGCCAGTGATTCGTCCGAAAAGGCGGCACTGTATGCCCAGCACGGCATTCAGCTCCCCACCACTGTCGAGGCGCAAAATCAGTACTTCGGTTTCAACTGGCGTGATCCGGTTGTCGGCCGGGGAGACTCGCCCGAGCAGCAGGTCAGGAATCGTAAATTGCGCCAGGCGTTGAGCATCGTTTTTAATTGGGAAGACTACGTCGCGATTTTTGAAAATGGCCAGGCGCAGGTCGCCTATGGTCCGGTGCCGCCAGGGGTACTCGGCTACCAGGCGCCGCCTGCGGGGATCAACCCCGTGGTCTATGACCTCGAGGACGGCAAGCCCGTGCGTAAATCGCTGGATGTTGCGCGCCGCTTGCTGGCTGAGGCCGGTTATCCGGATGGACGCGACGCCCAGACGGGCGCGCCGCTGGTCCTGCATTTTGACGCGATGAGCGGCGCGGGCGGGTCGAGCCCGACGCTTGACTGGATGCGGCGTCAGTTCGCGCAAATTGGCGTGCAGCTTGATATCCGCGCGACCGATTACAACCGTTTCCAGGAAAAAATGGCCCGTGGCGTCGCGCAAATGTACATGTGGGGCTGGGTGGCTGATTATCCCGACGCCGAGAATTTCCTGTTCCTGCTCTATGGCCCCAACGTCAAGGCCGAGAAGGGCGGTGAAAACGCCTCTAACTATGTCAACGCTGAATATGATGCCTTGTTCGAAAAAATGCGCGACGAACCCGACGGACCTGAAAAAGAAGCCATCATCGCCCGCATGACGACGATATTGCAAAACGACGCCCCTTGGATGTTTGGTATCTATCCGAAATCGGGTGGAGCTTTCCAGCAATGGGTCGGCAACGCCAAGCCCACGCAAATGGTGCGCAATACGCTGCAATACATGAAGATAGACGCCGCGCTGCGGACGGAAAAAATCGAACAATGGAACAAGCCCGTCTGGTGGCCGCTGGGTCTGTTGGTCCTGCTGCTCGGCCTGGCGGTCTGGCCAGCTTGGCGGGCCATGCGTCGCCAGGACAGGCAGACCGTGTTCGGGCACGTGGCAGATCACGGAGCTAAACCATGATCGGCTATATCCTGCGCCGACTGCTTTACGGCCTGTTGATCCTGATTGGGGTCAACCTGTTTACTTTCATTCTGTTTTTTGCCGTCAATACGCCAGACGACATGGCGCGTCTATCGATTGGTGGGCAGCGTGTCAGTGCCGATGCCATTGAAAAGTGGAAGGTCGAGCGTGGTTACGACAAGCCACTGTTCGTCAATATGGCACAGCCTGGCGTCAAAAAATATACCGATACCATTTTCTACCAACGATCCCTGCCATTGCTGACGTTTGATTTCGGGTCGTCCGACGCCGGTCGCGACATTGGTCGCGAGATCAAGGCGCGCATGGGACCGAGCCTTGCGCTGGCAATCCCGACGTTTGTTCTTGGCCTGGCGGCTAGCGTGGCGTTTTCGCTGATGCTGGTTTTCTTTCGCACAACGCGCCTGGACTTCTGGGGGGTCGTGCTTTGCGTATTCATGTTGTCGATTTCCGGACTGTTCTACATCATTGCCGGGCAATGGCTCTTTGCGAAATTGTTGCGCCTGGTACCGTATTCTGGCTTTGCCTGGGGCTGGGACGCCGTCAAGTTCCTGGCCCTGCCTGTGCTGGTTGCCCTGGTGTCGAGGCTGGGTCCCGAAGCGCGTTTTTATCGCAGTCTTTTCCTCGAGGAAATTGGCAAGGACTACGTGCGCACGGCACGTTCCAAGGGCCTGAGTGAGCGCGTCGTGCTGTTTCGCCACGTGTTGCGTAACGCCATGTTGCCCATTCTGACGGGCACTGTCTCTGCCTTGCCACTACTGTTCATGGGTAGCCTGATTGCCGAATCGTTTTTTGGCATTCCCGGGCTCGGCAGCTACACCATCGATGCCATCAGCGGTCAGGACTTTTCCGTGGTGCGTGCGATGGTATTTCTGGGCGCAGCACTTTATATCGTGGGCCTGATACTGGCTGACATTTCCTACACACTCGCGGATCCGCGGGTGCGCTTCGAGTAGCCCGATGCCCAAGATTATTTTCCTCTGGACCGACATCGCACTCTTTGCCCTCGTGGCGACGGTGCTGGTCTACGCCGGGCACGTCGCGCGTTCGCATGCCCTGCGTGCCACCTGGTCCAAGGTCGCCCGCAGCGCCACCGCCATGTCCTCGGCCGTCATCCTGATGGCCTTCGTGGTGGTCGGTTTGCTTGATTCGATGCATTACCAGCCCAGGTTGCCCGCGGCGACGGGCGCGTCGCCCGATGCTGCGGCCATCTACGCACCCAAGGTCGTGTCGCTACTTGACGCACTGCTTGAAGACACCGCGTTTGTGCGCCCCGAAAAAACGTACTCGGCGCCGCTCGCCTGGAAACAGTTCACCAAAGAATCTATTTTGCAGGCTGGTGGTGAACCCGTTCGGGATTTTCCGCGTCTGAGGTTCGGTGGCAAGCATCTCGATCAGCCGGTGGTTCAATGGCTGGGTGATGTGTTCAGGCGCCTGATGGCGGGGTTGTTCGCCGGAACGCTGGTCGGCCTTGGCTTGGTCGTGTTGGCGGTGTTATGCATCAGCCCTGGAAGACCCCGGCGTGACATTGCCGGCGAGGTCTGGCACAACGAAACGGATTTGCCCTGGCGCGCGATGTTGGTGACAACACTGGCCATGTGCGTGACGTTCGGTGTGTTGATCGGGCTGGCCTCGGGCTACCACGTGATGGGCACGGATCGTACCGGCAACGATGTATTGTGGCAGGCGCTTAAAAGCATACGCACCGCCTGGGTCATCGGCAGCCTCACCACCGTGGCCATGTTGCCGCCCGCCATCATTCTGGGTATTGCCTCCGGCTATTTCAAAGGCTGGATCGATGACGTGATCCAGTACCTCTACACCACGCTGACCGCCATTCCCGGCGTGTTGCTGATTGCGGCCTGTGTGCTGATGATGCAGGTCTATATCGACACGCATCCCGAGTTGTTCCCGACGGCTGCGCAACGTGCCGATCTTCGGCTGTTCATGCTCTGCATGATTCTCGGGCTGACCGGCTGGGCCGGCCTTTGTCGCTTGTTGCGCGCCGAGGCGCTCAAGCTGCGCGAGCTTGAGTATGTACAGGCAGCGCGGGCGTTTGGCGTGGCGCACTGGCAGATCATGGCACGCCATCTGGTGCCCAATGTGATGCACATCGTGCTGATCACCGTGGTACTCGAGTTCTCGGCACTGGTGCTCTACGAGGCGGTCCTGTCGTACTTGGGCATTGGTGTGGATCCCAGCATGAACTCGTTCGGCTCCATGATAGAAAAGTCGCGCCTGGAAATGTCCCGTGATCCGATGATCTGGTGGAATTTGCTCGCCGCGTTTGTTTTCATGCTGGCGCTGGTGTTGTCGGCCAATCTGTTTTCCGACGCCGTGCGCGACGCTTTTGATCCACGTAGTCATGCCTTGCGTCCACGACGGTTCAGGCGCGCCGACAAGGCGCTGACGATGCCACTGGATGCGCGACTGCAGACACCGCTTGAACCTCAGCCACTGAAAGCGTTGCTCGCCGTGCGAGATCTCGACATCTCAATCGACGCGGATGGCCCGTTGCGTTTCGCCGTCAAGGCGCTGGCCCTGAGTGTGCAGCGCGGCGAAACGTTCGCCCTGGTCGGTGAATCGGGCTCCGGTAAAAGCATGACAGCCATGGCGCTGATGCGCCTGTTGCCGGAGGCGTTGCGGGTGACCCGTGGTGAAATTGCGCTGGACGGTTGCGATCTCAATACCTTGTCCGAGTCGTCCATGCGCGCCGTGCGGGGCGGCCGCGCCGGCATGATATTCCAGGAGCCCGCGACGAGTCTGAATCCGGTCATGCGCGTGGGCGACCAGGTGATCGAGTCGATCGAAACGCACACGTCTTTGCGTGGCGCGCAGTCCAGGGCGCGCGCGATCGATTGGTTGACCAGGGTGGGCATCCCTGAGCCTGGCCAGCGCATCGACGATTATCCTTTCCAGTTTTCAGGCGGTCAGAAACAACGCATCATGATCGCCATCGCGCTGGCCGCCGAGCCGGACCTGCTGGTGGCCGATGAGCCGACCACAGCACTGGATGTGACCGTGCAGGCTCAGGTGCTGGGCCTGCTGGCCGATATCCAGAAAGAGCTGGGCATGGCAGTTTTGCTGATCACACATGATCTGGCCGTTGTGCGGGATGTGGCCGACACGGTCGCCTTGATGCGTTTTGGCGAGATCGTGGAAACGGCTCCGGCCGATCAGTTCTTTGCTGCGCCACGTCATGCGTACGCGCGTGAACTTTTCGATGCGATTCCATCGTATGGCAAGCGCGGGCGTCCGCTTTCCAGGCTAGGCCAGGATCGTGCACTGGATCGCGCACAGTCTGCGCGCACGATAGGCGCAGTCGTGCTGTCGGTTCGGAACCTTCAGGTGCATTACCCGATTCGCAAGGGGTTCCTGCGTCGTACGGTCGGGTGCAACGAGGTCGTGCGTGGTGTCGGTTTTGATTTGCGTGCCGGCGAGACGATGGCACTGGTCGGTGCATCGGGTTGTGGCAAGACCACAGTGGCCAAGGCACTGCTGCGCCTGATCGACCCGGGTGTCCGGGTGCTGGGCGAGGCGCGGGTGGGCCGTGCGGATTTGCTGGGCGCGACAGGCAGCGCGCTGGCCCGTTTGCGCAGAGAGATCCAGATCGTGTTTCAGGATCCTTACGCATCGCTGGATCCGCGCATGCGTATCAGCGCGACACTGCAAGAGGGCATTGCCTCGTTGCGACCAGAATGGTCCGTTGCGGAACGCAGTCGCCGCATTGAATTCCTGCTGCGCCGGGTGGGGTTGCCTGAGGATGCTGCTGACCGGTATCCGCATGAATTTTCAGGCGGGCAACGCCAGCGTATCGCGATCGCGCGTGCGCTGGCGGTTGAGCCAAGAGTGTTAATCCTGGACGAACCCACGTCGGCGCTTGATGTCTCGGTGCAGGCGCAAATT
>CAIJKV010000133.1 GCA_903821335.1 uncultured beta proteobacterium | reverse complement strand
GGTTTACCTTGGGCAGTCACTCAAATTCCTGCGTCCGGTCTATGTCAACAGCACCATCACCGTGACCGTCAAGGTGCTGGCAAAGATCGACAGCAACAAATCCGTCGTACTGGAATGCAAGGTCGTGAACCAGAAGGGGGAACTGGTCTGCGTCGGCGAAGCCACCGTGCTCGCCCCCCAGACCAAGATCCGCAAGCCACTGGCTTCTGTTCCCCGCGTTCAGCTCTTTGATCCGCAAGCCCGCATGCGAGACCTTCTGGATCTCGGCGCGCACCTCGCACCGATCGTTTGCGGGGTCGTGCACCCCTGCGACGAAGGCTCCCTGCAGGGCACGATTGACGCGGCGCAGGCGGGTCTCATTATCCCGATACTGATCGGCCCGGAAAGCAAGATCAGGCAGGTGGCCGAGCAGGTCGGTGTGGATTTGACGGGGTACACCATCGTTGCAGCCAAACACAGCCATGAAGCAGTCGTCATCGCTGCCAGCATGGTAGCCGAGCGCAAACTCGAAGGCCTGATGAAAGGCAGCCTGCACACCGATGAACTGATGCGCGAGGTGGTGTCAAACCGTGCCTTGCGCACGGGACGACGCATCAGCCATGTCTTCAGGTTCGACGTGCCCCTGTATAGCAAGCCCATCCTGATCACCGATGCTGCGCTCAACATCCGGCCGACTCTCATGGAAAAGCGCGACATCGTGCAAAACGCGATCGACTTGTCCTGGATACTCGGATGCGAAAATCCCAAAGTCGCGATCCTGTCGGCGATTGAAACCGTCAATCCGGAAATCGTGTCGACCCTGGACGCCTCGGCTTTGTGCAAAATGGCCGATCGCGGGCAGATCTCGGGCGCCCTGCTTGACGGCCCACTGGCCTTTGATAACGCCGTATCGCCGGAAGCCGTGCGCATCAAGCACATCAACTCGCCCGTGGCCGGTGACAGCGACATTCTGGTGGTACCCGATCTTGAAAGCGGCAACATGCTCAGCAAGCAACTCGAATACCTGGCGGGCGCGTCGGGCTCAGGGGTGGTTCTGGGCGCAAGCATCCCGATTGCGCTGACCAGTCGGGCAGACGGGCCGGCTGCGCGCATGGCGTCGGCGCTGCTGGTCAAACTGATCGCGCACGACCTGCGCGGCAAACGCGATTGAACCGCTCGCCCGCGGCTCGCCCCAACCCACCACGCCACGTTCAGGCCCAACCCGTGAGGCGCACTTGACAGACGTACTTGCAGTCAATATTGGTTCTTCCAGCCTTAAATTTGCCCTGCATACCGTCGTCGACGCCGAGCACGTTGACCGCGCGCACGTCAGCGGCGTCATCGAAGGACTGGAACCCGGTGGCACCCCGGTGCTGATGCTCAACGCGGATGGCAACCGAAGCAGTGAAGCCATTGCGGTCTCACCGACTGAAAAGAACATCGATGCGGCACTCGCGCGATTAAGATCTGGCGTCAAGAGGGTGCTGGGCGACCGCGACCTGCTCGCCATCGCGCACCGCGTGGTGCATGGCGGCATGTTCTACAACGAATCGGTCAGGGTTGACGACGCTGTGATGGCGAACCTCGAAAAGCTCAACGCGCTGGCACCTTTGCATCAGCCGCACAATCTCGCCGGTATCCGGGCGTGCATCCTGGCGTTTCCGGACTTGCCTCAGATTGCAAGTTTTGACACCGCCTTTCACAGGACCATCTCGCCTTTTGAATCGCATTTTGGCCTGCCCGTCGCGTTTCACGCTCAGGGTGTGCGCCGCTATGGGTTTCATGGCCTGTCTTATCACTTTGTCGCCGGTCGCCTGGGGCGACTGACCGAGGCCGGACGTGGCCGACTGCTCATGGCGCACCTCGGAAATGGTGCCAGCCTGTGCGCTGCGGTAGACGGCAAAAGTGTGGCGACCTCGATGGGCTTTTCCGCGCTGGACGGCCTGATGATGGGCACACGCAGCGGGGCAATCGACCCGGGCGTGCTGCTCTACCTGATGGATCAGGGATGGTCCTCGGAACAAATCACTAAACTGCTCT
This sequence comes from uncultured beta proteobacterium, assembly GCA_903821335.1. GTDB lineage: Bacteria > Pseudomonadota > Gammaproteobacteria > Burkholderiales > Burkholderiaceae_B > Zwartia. The sequence goes on along the minus strand of CAIJKV010000133.1, from coordinate 4,732 downwards.
ATAAAGAATCCGGACTACTGGGTGTGTCGGGAATTTCCGCTGACATGCGCACCTTGCACCAGAACGACAGCCCGCAGGCAAAGTTTGCCGTGGACCTGTTCGTCTACCGTATCCGGCGTGAGGCCGGCGCGTTGATCGCGGTCATGGGTGGTATCGACGCCCTGGCCTTCACGGGCGGAATTGGCGAGCATGATGCCGCTGTGCGCGCGGGTGTTTGCGCCGATCTTGGCTACATGGGCGTCAAGCTTGACGCGGGGGCGAATCAGTCCGCTGACGGCTCGGCGCGTGTGCCCATTCACACCCCGGACAGTCGCGTCGAGGTCTGGGTGCTGCCGACCGACGAGGGCCGGGTGGCAGCTGAATCTGCGCTCGCGGTGCTGCGACGCTAAATCACCGAGGAAAAGCGAACTGGCTTTTCATGGCCCAGGCCTTCCCAGGTGTCGACGTTAAATTTCAGGATGATCAGGGAACTGGTTTGCATATGCAAATCCTTCGATAGAAAGAAATTTGCCAGCCCTTCTATCTGCGGATTGTGACCGACCAGCATCAGGGTATCGACCTTTTTGCTGGTTTGCTCAACCACGCTGACCAGCGTCTGGACGTCTGAGCCATACAGTCGTTCAACGATCACCAGATCGGCCACGCGTTTGCCGAGTTCATTGGTCAGGATCAGTGCCGTCGACTTTGCACGGTTAGCTGGACTCGAAACAAGCAGGTCGATCTCGACTTTCTCGCTGGCCAGGTACTTTGCCAGTTTTTTAGCGTTCCTGACGCCCTTCTCCTCCAGATCGCGATCGCGATCTGGCAAATTCATGTCGCCTCGAACAGCCTTGGCATGACGCACCAGCATTAACGTTTTCATGGCGTTACTTTAATACTTTCTGATGACCATCTGATGACTTTGCGGAATATGACCTACGTTTCATTAAATCGAAACATTACCAGTGTGAAATGGATATGGCTAGTCATAAAATGATATTGAAAACTGAGTGAGGTACGCGTGTTAAAGGAAAAAGCTGTCGATTCGTTGGGTCAGCAATCGTTGCTGTTGCCTGCCTGGATTAAGGCTTCGCTCGCAGCCAATGACAGATTAAAGCTCTACCTGACCATCTTGCAAGCAGCGAGCCAACACGCGGCAAAGCCGCAAGCGAGCCTGCCCGACTGGAGCCATGAATTGGCTCAATCAAGGATGCAGGACACAAAGTGGCTGGCCGAGTTACCCAAAAGCGCCTTCTATTTCGACGACCATACGCTGGTATTTCCGCAACTGCGCCTGCTGCTTGAATCCATCGCGACTGATATCGTTGTGTTGGCCCGGCCGATATGTGAAGGAAACAGCGCAGACAAGCAGCAAACCACCACGAGACGCGATCGCTGGCTTGAACGACTGCGAGAGATGGCCAACGAGGAAGGCCTGGACCGCCAGTCAATGACGGATCTGACGCACGGCAACCGCAAAAGTGCCGACAGCCTGCATCTGCTTGTCATGGATCTGCACAAGCAGCTCAACGCTCTGTCGGGCGAAATCGCGACGGAAACGCTCGACGGCGCCCACGTCTGGCAAATCAAGCAGAGTGACCGGCCCCTGATACAGGCTTTCATGGGTGGCCTGCATCGAACCGCCCCGCTCAAGTTTTCCCACCCAGGTCTGGACACCGCCGTGACCAGGGACGGTAAACGTCTGCTGATCCAGAACGACATCGGAACCAATGATGTCCACGTCCTGGTGATGGAAGTCCAGGGCAACACCATCAGCCTGACCTATTCAGACTTGCATGCTGGGCGTTTCGATTTTTTTAGGCAGATGCTTGAGGAGATAGGCTTTGTCTGGACGGTACACGACCCGATTACCACCGAGGGACTGAACGCCGGCAAGCCATACTGGGTTGGCCACGCACGGATCGAAGCCGAAGACACAAAACAGCTGCTCATCGACCTGGAATCGATTGCTTCACGGATCGTTTTCGTCATTGACTGGAACCGCGCCCGCAAGCGTCTGCAAATGTTTGTGCGCAAGAACGTGGCACAAGAACTACTGAATCAATCGGCAAAGGACGGTTGGGGACACATGGGCTGGCTCCTGGCCGGGGCCGAACATCTGGTGTTCGAGGCCATGCAGGCGGTTGACAGTGAAGCCTTTCGTGTGGGCGACCGGTTAGACGATGTCCTTGGGCAAGAGGCGACCGCCGACTTCTTGCTCGACCTGATGCGCATTTCGAGCACCATGTTGCTTGCGGGCCAACCGGTATCCCTGATAGCAGATGAAGCGAGACTGCTGCTTCAACGCATGTTGCGTCGACGCACATTTGAGTTCGATTTACTGGCCGAACATGCGGCCTACTGTCATGCGCTGGCGCAAACGCTCTGTGATGTGCTTGAGCACGGCAATCGCGATGAGGTTGACTATGCCGTACGCGCCAAAGTTTGGGAAAGACAAGCTGACCACCTGGTGATGGAAGCCCGTCAACGCGCCGAACGACAACACAAATGGCTGGCTGTCGTAGACTATCTCGTCAAGGCCGACGACATCGCCGATGCGCTGGAAGAGGCAATATTCACCTTTTCGCTGGTAGGCTGTGCGCCCGGTACAGACTTGCCGCCCGAGGTTAACCATATCTTGCGTCAGCTTGCCGACGCGACCCTCGCCGCGATCCAGGACCAGGTCAAGGCAGTCGAAATCGCACGGCATGTCGTCGAAGAGGTCGACCAATCCGATAACGAACCATTCCTGCAAGTGCTGTGGCACCTGATCCGGTCTGAGCGACATTGCGATGAACTGCTCCGCCAGGCACGTCTGCGCATCTTGCAGTCGCTTCATGACGCGCCGGCTGCACTGCTGCTGGCCAACGAGCTGGCTGCAACGATCGAAAACGCGTCCGACAGTTTGCTCAGCTGCGGGTATGCTTTACGACAGATGGTGTTTACCAAGTCTGGACTATCCTCATGAATTCGACCATGCAATGGCCCAAGCATCTTTATCTGATTGCCAGCCATCATCACCTGTTCAACGATCAGCCAACCCGCGAAAGCATGGGTTCAAAAGCGTTCAATCTGATGCGCATGGCCCTGCGCGACTTGAACGTCCCACCCGCCCTGGTGATCGGCACGCATTACACCGGCAAGTCAGATGCCTGCATGGCTGCGGTGATGACGGTTGGGCTTCCTGCGCTCCAGGACATTACCGGCCAGGTCTTTGGCAGCAGCCGGGTTCCCCTGATCGTCTCGGTTCGCTCGGGTGCCGCCGTGTCGATGCCGGGCATGATGGAAACGCTCCTGAATGTCGGCCTGTGTGACCAGACCGTGTCTGGCCTGCTGCGCCAGACTGGAAATCCCCGAATGGTCTGGGACGCTTACCGGCGGCTGGTGTCGAGCTACGGGGAAGTCGTGGCCGGCTTGCCCAAAGCCTTGTTCGAAGACGAAATTACACGCGTGGCCAGGGGACGCGACGAGCGTCAGCTGGATTTCAGCGAAATGCGTGATCTGACACGCACGTTCCTGACGATTTACCAGACCCATGCCCGGCAGCCTTTCCCGCAAAATGTGAACGAACAACTCGTTGGTGCGATTCGCGCCGTGTTTGCCTCGTGGGACGCCGAGAAAGCCAGAACCTATCGGACGCTCAACCATATTGATGCCTCCCTCGGCACGGCCGTGACGATTCAGGTGATGGTGTTTGGCAACGCCGGCAGCCGCTCGGGTGCCGGGGTCGGTTTTACCCGCAACCCGAGTACGGGCGAAAAGCGCCTGTGGGTAGATTTCCTGGCCAATGCACAGGGCGAGGATGTCGTTTCGGGTCGCAGGAACGCGCACGGCCACGAGGCGCTGGAGAGCATCGCGCCCGACGCCTGGAAAAATCTTGAACGATCGGCCGAGGCACTTGAACGCGAATTCGCCGATATGCAGGACTTTGAATTCACGGTCCAGGACGGCGTGCTGCACATGCTGCAGGCACGTTCGGGAAAACGCACGCCGCTGGCTACCGCCCGCATTGCGCTGGACTTACTTGAGGAAGGACTGATCGACAAGGAAACGGCGCTTGCCCGTACGGCCGCGCTTGTCGAAAGCGACCTGGGCACTTTGCGACTGTCCCCGGTTGATGACGGCAACCAGGAAGTCATCCTGCTCGGGCACGCGATGAGCGCCTGCAGTGGCGTCATCCTGGGTGAGATCGCGCTGGATGCCGAACGCGCCGCCGCGCGCGTCGCCAAAGGCATACCCGTTATCCTGGTGCGCCAGGATGCAGAAACCGATGACATCGCCGCGTTTGAAGCCGCCTGCGGGTTACTGACACAACGCGGGGCGCGGACGTCTCATGCCGCCGTGGTGGCCCGTCAACTGGGAAAAGTGTGCCTGGTCGGCTGCACCGCCATGCGTATCGACGCGACCCAGCGAACGGTACGGTTTGGCAACACTCTCCTAAAAGAAGGCGACATCATCACGCTTGATGGTAACGAGGGTGATATTTACAAGGGTCCCATGGCAGCCGTACTGGTCGAAGACGTTCCACTCCAGACACGGTTACGGACCTTGCGTGGCGTGCCAAAAACCAAGTCCAAGGCAAAGAAGAAGCCCGACACCACCGTTGCGGCTAAAACCCTGCCAAAATCGAAAGCGCAAGCCAAGGTTCAAAAACACGGCAAGCACGGGTCGTGACCTTCTCAACATATAGTTGCACGCGCAACTAGTGTAAACACCGATATATCAATTGCGTGTTCAGGATATATAGTTGCGT
>CAIJKV010000132.1 GCA_903821335.1 uncultured beta proteobacterium | reverse complement strand
TGGGCAAATCCGGCTGACACACGCCAAGAGCATTCGTCCAAAATGGCGACGCCTCCAAGCGATCGGTTTGCCTTACGGTTTGTGCGTATCGACTGATTGCTGTGCGTCGTGCAGACTTGGGTGGATGAACGCCTCCCAAGCCTCTGCCAAATGCCGTCAGCGCGGCGCCGCCATGCTTGAGTGCTGCCTGATAGCAACCGCTCTGATGCTGTTAGGTTGCGGGGTCTTTGAGATGGCCCGCTGGCATCTCGTCAGGCATACCCTGATGCTGGCGGCGCACGAGGCAGGGCGCGCCTTAAGCGTCAACCATGGCAACCCATGGTTCAGCGACCTGGCGGTCAACCAGGCACTCACGCCCTTATTCACCCCGCCGGGCGCACACCAGACCCCTGAAAAACGACGCGATGCGATGCGCCAGCGCCATCTCATGCGCTTTGGCTTGCCGCTCTGGCAACTCACCGTCACGCATCCCGTCGTGGCCACATTTGACGACTTTGTCGATCCGGCGTTGAGTCGCCAGCTTGGCAGGCGCACCATCAACAACGACTATTTGCCTGAACAACATCTTCGCCATGTCCGGCTTGGTTGGTTGCAAGGGCTGGGGCCGAACTCACAACAGGACATTTTCGAGGCAAACACCGTTCACTTCAGCCTGACTTACCTGCACGAACCCCAGACGCCAGGTGTCCGGGCAATTTTGCGCGGTCTTTCGACGATTGGAAGGTCAGGAACAGCGTTGGCCGGACTCGGCTTGAAACTGGGCCTGTTGCCCATCGTGGTGACCCACCGTGTGGTCATGCAAAGCCATCCCATGCAATGGGACCAGGCGAAATTCAATAGCAGTCCGTTGCACACGACAACTGTGCGTAGCCTGGACAACGCTGAATCGACCCAACCGCTCGCATCGTCCGGCGCCATGATTGCGACAGATTTCGTGTCACGGCCAGTCGATCTTAATAAGCAGATAAACGATGCTGACCTGTCGTCGCCGGGGCACGCGCAAACGGAAAATCTGCTGGCAGAAAAAGGCGAGCCGAACCCCACGGCTGACACGCGCGCCCTGTGCGGCGTGCTGCTTTGCTGTGTTGCACAGGACTAGGACGTGCCTGATATGAATGCCACGCTGACATGGATGCCTGGCCAGACCGTGCGTCGAGGTGCACAGTCACGGCCGACTTAGTTGGCTGGTGTCGCCGCAGAGGTGGGTTTGACGACTGGCGGCGTGGGTTTGGTCGTCGACGGAGCAGACGTGGTCGCTGGCGTGACAGGTTTTGGCGCAAGCTTGGGTTGCTTTAACAACGGCGGCCCGGGTCGGGTCGCGGCGGGTGCCGGCTTGGTGGTCGGCACAGCAACCTTGTTCGGGACGACGGCCGGCAACGGGACGAGCAACGAACCTGGCTTGTGGGTCTTGCTCGAAGGCTTGAGTTCTGGTGCTTTAACATCGGGTGGCAATACCTGCACAAATACCTCGCCCTGGCGCATCATTCCCAGTTCAGCGCGGGCACGTTCTTCCGAGGCCTCGGTGCCACTACGTAAGTCTTCTACTTCGGCCTCAAGTGCGACATTGCGCGCGCGCAGACCATCATTGATGCTGCGCTGTGCAGCAACCTGACTTTGCATATCCCAGACGGCCAGCCAGCCCCCACGACCCATCCACAAGGGGTACTGGATCAGGCCGACCAACGCGATCAACACCAACAGCAACAAGCGCATACTGACTCAAGGGAGACGGCACAGCACGAGTCTGCACCGTCAAGCGCATCAGCGCAGGTTATAGAACGCATCGCGACCAGGGTAGGTCGCCACTTCAGCCAGTTCCTCTTCGATACGCAGTAACTGGTTGTACTTGGCCATGCGGTCGGAACGCGACAACGAACCGGTCTTGATCTGCATGACGTTGGTCGCCACAGCGATGTCGGCAATGGTCGAGTCTTCGGTTTCGCCAGAGCGATGTGAAACCACCGACGTGTAGCCTGCGCGCTTGGCCATTTCAATCGCGGCAAAGGTTTCGGTCAGGGTGCCAATCTGGTTGATCTTGATCAGGATCGAGTTGGCCACGCCTTCTTCAATGCCACGCTTGAGGATCTTGGTGTTGGTAACGAACAGATCATCGCCCACCAGCTGAACCTTGCGACCGAGCTGTTCGGTCAGTAGTTTCCAGCCGTCCCAGTCGTTTTCGGCCATGCCGTCTTCGATGGAGATGATTGGGTACTTGTCGCACCAGGTGGCCAGCAGGTTAGTAAATTCTTGCGATGACAGGGAAATGCCACCCTCACCGGCAAGGTGATATTTTCCGTCACGGTAAAACTCGGACGCCGCACAATCCAGGCCCAGTGCGATCTGGGTACCGGGTTCGTAGCCTGCGTTTTCGATGGCGCGCAGGATCAGCTCAATACCGGCTTCGTGGTTGGGGACGTTGGGGGCAAAGCCGCCCTCGTCACCCACAGCGGTCGACATGCCCTGATCATTGATCAGTTTCTTAAGAGCGTGAAAGGTTTCAGCGCCCATGCGCAGTGATTCACGAAAGCTCTTGGCACCGATCGGCAATATCATCAATTCTTGCATGTCGAGCGTGTTGTTGGCGTGGGCGCCACCGTTGATCACGTTCATCATCGGCACAGGCATCGCCATGGGGCCACTGCCACCAAAGTAACGATAGAGTGACAAGCCGGACTCATCTGCGGCGGCACGGGCACATGCCATGCTGGCAGCCAGGATGGCATTGGCACCCAGGCGACCCTTGGCCTCAGTACCGTCCAGTTCGATCAGTGTGCGATCCAGGAAGGTCTGTTCCTGAGCATCCAGACCCATCAGAGCCTCGGAGATCTCGGTGTTCAGGTTTTCGACGGCACGCAATACGCCCTTGCCAAGGTAACGGGTCTTGTCGCCGTCGCGCAATTCGATGGCCTCGCGGCTGCCTGTGGACGCACCGGACGGCACCGAAGCACGACCCATTGCACCTGATTCAAGCAGCACATCGCATTCGACTGTGGGGTTGCCGCGTGAGTCGAGAATTTCACGACCAATGATATCTACGATTGCACTCATTTCCAGTTTCCTCAAAGATAAAAATATGCGTTCTGTCTCAGTAATCTTGTACTTGTACTTGTACTTGTACTTGTACTCTTACCTGTCAATGCCTGATCCAATGCAGTCTAGTCGGTTCATCCGTTCAAGAGAACGAGGATTCCATGAACCCCTGTCGTTTCACGACGCGGTCCAGGTCGATCAGAGTGCCAAGCAACTCTTTCATTTTCGCCAGAGGAACAGCGTTGGGGCCATCGGACATGGCGACGGCCGGATTCGGGTGTGTTTCCATGAACAAGCCTGCAATGCCCACCGCCACGGCCGCACGGGCCAGCACTGGTACAAATTCGCGCTGCCCACCCGATGACGTGCCCTGCCCGCCTGGCAACTGCACCGAGTGGGTGGCGTCAAACACAACCGGGCATCGGGTTTCACGCATGATGGCCAGCGATCGCATGTCGGACACCAGATTGTTATAGCCAAACGAGACGCCCCGCTCGCACACCATGATGGCGTCGGCCACACCCGCAGCCAGAGCCGCCGCACGTGCCTTAGTGACTACCTGCAACATGTCGTGGGGCGCCAGGAACTGCCCTTTTTTGATGTTGACAGGCTTGCCACTTGCCGCGCAAGCGTGGATGAAGTCGGTCTGCCGACACAGGAAAGCAGGTGTTTGCAACACGTCGACGACCGAAGCGACCGGTTTAATCTGGTCGATATCATGCACGTCGGTCAGCACGGGCACGTTCAGTTCAGCACGCACGTCGGCCAGAATCTGCAGGCCTTCGTCGATGCCGGGACCGCGATAGGACACCCCGGAACTACGATTGGCCTTGTCGAACGAGCTTTTATAGATGAACGGGATTCCGAGCGCTGCGGTCATGTCGCGTAACTGACCCGCCGTATCAAAGGCCATCTGACGCGATTCGATCACGCAAGGCCCTGCGATCAGGAAGAAAGGCTGGTCAAGGCCGACTTCAAATCCGCATAGATTCATCAGGCACCCTTGCGCTTTTGCTGGTTTGCCAGCGCCGCGTTGATGTAGCTTGAAAACAAGGGATGGCCATCACGTGGCGTTGAGGTGAATTCGGGGTGAAATTGCACCCCCACGAACCAGGGATGGTCAGGCAATTCCATCATCTCGGGCAGGTTCTCAGTCGGCGTGCGCGCGCTGACGACCAGACCGGCTGCTTCCAGGCGGGGGACGTAGATGTTGTTGACCTCGTAGCGGTGACGATGGCGCTCGTTGACCTGTGGGCCATAGATTTTGGCAGCCAGCGTGCCGGCCTTGACCGGACAACTCTGGGAGCCCTTGCGCATCGTGCCGCCAAGATCGGACTGGGCGTCGCGCTTCTCGATGCGGCCTTCGCGGTCCATCCATTCGTTGATGAGCGCGACAACAGGATGCGGGTTATCCGTATCGAATTCCGTGCTGTTGGCGGCATCCAGCCCAGCCACGTCACGTGCAAATTCAATCACGGCCAGTTGCATGCCCAGGCAAATACCGAGATAGGGCACATTGTTTTCACGCGCGTAGCGGATCGCGGCGATCTTGCCTTCGGTGCCACGCTTGCCAAAGCCGCCGGGCACCAGGATCGCGTCAAATGGCTCAAGTGAAGCAGTGCCATGTTGTTCAATTTCTTCGGAATCGAGGTATTCGACATTCACACGCGAGTGGGTGTGGATGCCCGCATGGATCAGCGCTTCGGTCAGCGACTTGTAGGACTCGGTCAGGTCGACGTACTTGCCCACCATGGCAATGCGCACCTCATGCACAGGGTGTTCAAGCTCATGGATGAGATTTTCCCACATCGACAGGTCGGCCTGGGGCGGATTGATCGCGAGTGTTTCGCAGATCAAGTTGTCCAGACCCTGCTTGTGCAACATGCCAGGGATTTTGTAGATCGTGTCGGCATCCCAGACTGAGATCACGGCATCAAGCGGCACGTTGGAAAACAACGAGATCTTGGCGCGCTCTTCATCGGGAATCGGGCGGTCGGCACGGCACAACAACGCGTGCGGAATAATGCCGATTTCGCGTAGCTTTTGGACCGAGTGCTGGGTGGGCTTTGTTTTGAGCTCGCCTGCTGACGCCAGAAACGGAACCAGCGTCAGGTGTACGAACGCCGTGCTGTTGCGACCCAGGCGCAGGCTCATTTGACGGGCGGCCTCGAGGAACGGCAGAGATTCGATGTCGCCGACCGTGCCGCCGATTTCGACAATGGCCACATCGGTGGCACCATCCCAGGACTGGTCGGCCCCACGTGCAATGAAATCCTGAATTTCGTTGGTGATATGCGGAATCACCTGCACCGTCTTGCCCAGGTAATCGCCACGGCGCTCTTTGCGCAGTACCGATTCGTAAATCTGGCCAGTGGTGAAATTGTTGACCTTGCGCATTTTGGACGAAATGAAGCGTTCATAGTGGCCCAGGTCAAGGTCCGTTTCGGCCCCGTCTTCGGTCACGAACACTTCACCATGCTGGAACGGGCTCATCGTGCCCGGGTCAACGTTGATATAGGGGTCGAGCTTGAGCAGGGTGACCTGCAAGCCACGCGATTCAAGGATGGCGGCCAGAGAAGCAGCTGCGATGCCCTTGCCAAGCGAGGACACCACACCACCAGTGACAAATACGTATTTGGTCATGTCATCGACGCCCTGTTGTGGGGCGCATGCGGGAAATTTGGATTATAGCCGCCTGTCCCCGTTTTGAGCACAAACCCCATCGATACTGACCCAAACAAGCTGTTCAGTGTCCAGGACCGCCCCAGGACAGCGTTTTAGGGTCAAAAGGGCTTATACAGAGGCGGCCTGCACCGGTTCGGTGCGACGCAGCAACCAGGCCAGTCCGGCACCGGACACTCTGGGCCGCACACGCTTGCGCACCTCGGCGTGATAGGCATTGAGCCAGGCAATCTCATCGGGACGCATCTGTTCGGGCCGCACGCACCGCGTATCAATCGGACAAAGCGTCAAGGTTTCGAACTGCAGAAACTGACCGAATTCAGACTCGCCAGCCAACTGGTTGCACACCAGGTTCTCAATGCGCACCCCCCAGCGGCCCGGTCTGTACAAGCCAGGCTCATTGGAAGTGATCATGCCAGGCTGCATGGCGGTATGCGGGGCGGGTGCGGCACGATAGGAAATGACCTGCGGTCCTTCATGTACATTCAAGTAGTACCCCACTCCGTGTCCGGTGCCGTGGCCATAGTCAGCCAGCCGTTCCCATAACGGCGCGCGCGCCACGGCGTCGATCATGGGCGACGCCACGCCACGCGGAAACTTCAGCTGCGACAGGGCGATCATGGCGCGCAGTACCGCGGTGTAATCGTCTTTTTGCGCCCCGGTGGGCTGGCCCACGGGCACCACACGGGTGATGTCAGTCGTGCCGCCCAGATACTGTCCGCCTGAATCGATCAGGAGTAGGCCATCGCCAGAAATCCGCGCGTGCGACGCCTCGGTAGGCCGGTAATGCGGCATGGCGCCGTTGGCATTGAACGCAGAGATGGTTGCGAAACTCCGCGACACAAAACCGTGCTGCTGAGCGCGCGCCGCCAGCAATTTGTCATCAATCATCAGTTCGTCCAGGAGCCGGGACTCACAGGTGGCGATCGCGTCCTCGAGCCAGGAAAAAAACACGCACAACGCAGCACCATCCTGTTCCATCACGCGGCGCACATGGTTGAGCTCAAATTCTGACTTTCGAGACTTGAAAAAGGTGGTGGGATTCATCGCCCGCACAGTTTGTCCAGCCGCGCGGTCAATCAGGCTGCAGGTCGTACGCACCGGGTCAAACAGCAACACCTCGTCTGCTGGCAGCCTATGTATCACCTGGCCCGCATCGTCGTAGTCGCACACCGTGATGCCGTCCTCCGACAGCAACGCCGCCAGGCCAGTGTCGATTTTTCCAGACTGCACAAACAGGCGAACATCCCTCAGCCCAATCAGCGCATGCGCCAGGAACACAGGGTTGTAGTCCACGTCGCCACCACGCAGATTCAATAACCAGGCGATGTCATCAAGCGTGGAAACAACGTGCCACTGCACACCCAGGTCCTGCATGGCTTTGCGCAGGCGCGCGAGCTTCTGGGCTCGGGTATGGCCGGCGTATTCCGGCAACAGGTTACGTACCGGCGCGGCGGGCAAGGCCGGGCGACCGACCCAGCAACGACCGGGCAGATCCAGGTCAAGCCTGAGGGCCACGCCTTGAGGCTCGAGCAGTTCAAGCAGCGTGTCACGCGCAGCAACCGATAGCGCCCGACCGTCTGCTGCCACCACCCCACCTCGCGCGACGTTGGTGGCAAGCCAATGCGTGTGAGCCGGATCGGTGGCGACACCAATTTTCATCACCACAACACCCGTTCCTGCAAGCTCAGCTTCAGCCTGCACCCAGTAGCGGCTATCGACCCAAACGCCAGCAAAATCCGCCGTCACCACCACGGTCCCGACAGACCCCGTAAAGCTGGTCAGCCAGCGCCGCAACTGCCAGTATTCGGGCAGATATTCCGACAGATGGGGGTCGGCCGACGGAATCAGGCATGCTTGCACGCCGGTTTGCCGCAACGCCGCGCGCAAGGCGGCCAGAGGCGAAGTGCCAGCGATCGGTTCGGAAGCGGTCATCATCTCAGCATATTGGACATGGCGGCCAGGCTGTTGAGCAGGCGCACGGCCTCCTGCATGCTGGTGGCCGAAAACAGGATGCTCACACCATCAAGGCGCCTGAGCATGGGCAAGGTACAAAAGAGGTCCGCCATACCAGGGCTCTGGGTGACAAGCTGGCATTCGATGGGCGACTCAATACAGAACGCGCCGGCACGCGCGTGCGCCAGTGCGCCAATCGCCCGTTGCGCGCCTGCGGCAATCGCCGACTGGGCATCGGCGGGCGAAAGCGTCACGCCACTGGCGTGGCCAGTGGCTGTCTTGGTCTGTATCCACTGCGCGTGCGGAAAAAGTGATTGGTTCTCGGCGATGAACACGTCATCACCCGAACCCAGCACCACAGGCACCCCCAGTTCGCCAGCCAGCGCGCCATAGAGGCCGGCCTCACCCAATTCCTGACCATTGATCAGCACTCGGGCAAAGGCAAAACTGCTGATGGTGTGGGCCAGCACGCCACGCCCTTGCCCGCGGGAATGGTATCCAACCATCATCACCGCGTCACATCCCTGCTCGAGGCCTGCCATCATGCCCAGGTAACGGGGCTTGCCAAGCACGAACCGTGCACGCGGGTCGAGGGCCTCGACGAGCAGGTTGCGAAAGGTGCCGTGCGAATCGTTGACCAGCACTTCGTGGGCACCGCCAGCAAACGCGCCCCGGATCGCGGCATTGGCCTCTTCGGTCATCCAGCGACGCGCGCGTTCGTATTCACCATTCCCGGGGCGCGTCTGCTCGGCGTTAAACACACCCGCTATGCCTTCGATATCTGTGGAAATCAGTATTTTCATTCGATAACGTCCAGTCGGCGTTCAGCGTTTTGCGGCCGGGATGGCTGCAAATTCACGCCTTCCTGGATTTCCCGGCTGCCATACGTGCATGGACGACGGCAAAAGCCCCGGGCATGAGAGACACGGCGATGATCCCCAGGATGACAGCCGTCAGGTGGTCGCGCACAAACGGCAAATTGCCAAACAGGTAGCCAGCCAGCGTCAGTGACACGACCCACAGCACCCCGCCGCCGATGTTGTAGGCAAAGAACCTGCGAGGATGCATGCGGGCGAAACCCGCCACGAACGGCGCCATGGTGCGCGCGATCGGCAAGAAACGGGCGATCACGATGGTTTGCCCGCCGTAGCGGTCGAAAAACCCCTGCGTGTAGGCCATGCGAGCCGGGCTGACCAGTTTGGTGCGATGAATCAGTGCGTCGCCAAACCAGCGGCCGATTGAGTAATTGACCGCATCACCCGTGACCGCGGCGACAGAGAGCAGGCCCATGACCACAGGCAGGTCCATCTGCCCCATGGCACAGATGGCGCCCGCGACAAACAGCAGAGAATCGCCCGGCAGGAAGTTGGCAAATACCAGACCGGTTTCAGAAAAGATGATGACAAACAACAGCGCGTAAATCCAGTTGCCATGTTCAGCAATGAACTGCAGCATGGTCTTGTCAATGTGGAGCAATAAGTCAAATAAGCCGGACAACATGTCCATAGGGAATCCTCAGTCAATTCGGTCAGGCGCCTGGGAATACGGGTTGACACCCGGTCGCGCACTAGCCCGCATTGTAGCCATCGTACGCAAGGAACTACGTGCATGCCCGTCCCGGCCGCTCACCGACTCGGCGTGCCAGAGCGAGGACAGGATGGCCTGTTCAGTCGCGTCGGCTGCGGCTTGGAACAAGCCATCAAGCAACTGTTCATGCAACATCGCGAGTGCGGGCATGGGTTCGCTGACTTGCTGCGGGATGGTGTAGGCAGTCGAAAAGGCCAGCGCGATATCGCCGCTGCCATGACCCAGGTACGAACCCGTGCGTGCAAGTCCTGCGCCAGCACGTGCCGACAGCCGGCGCAACTGACGCGCGTCCAGCGGGGCGTCGGTGGCCAGCAGCATGATGATGGAACCTTTATCGGGTTCCGGAGCCTGCCTGTCAGCGGCAGCGAGCCTGACCCCAAGCGGTTGACCGAGCACGATCAGATCGCGCAGCCTGCCAAAATTCGACAGCACCAGCGCGCCGACGGTGTAATGGGGACCAGCGTTCAAGTCCTGTGCGCCCGACGTGGCATGCGGTGCGCTGTGCGGTGAGCTGTGAGGTGACCCGTGAAGTGAGCTGTGAGATGATCCGACAGTCACCAGGCGCGACGCTGAACCGATCCCGCCCTTCAAACCAAAACACGACATCCCGCGACCGGCGCCGACGGCACCCTGTGCAAAGCGTGCTGTGGCAACGTCGACCGCCTGCGCATAGTGCGATGCCTGCACGGCCATCGCCTGGATGTCATTGAGGTATCCGTCATTGCACTCAAACACCAGCGGGTTCAGCGTAGGCCAGGCACGTCCGATCTCAGGGTGTTCGGCAATTGCCTGTCGAATCTGCGCCTGCGCGACGGCGGGCACCGAAAACGTGTTGGTCAGCGCGATCGGTGTTTCAAGTGTGCCAAGTTCGTCGACCTGCATGAGCCCGACGGATTTTCCAAAGCCGTTGAACACGGTTGCCGCAGCGGGGACCTTGAACAGGTAATGGGACCGACCATGTACGCGCAACACCGTGACCCCAGTCTGCACCGCACCCTGGGCGAGTGTGCAATGCCCAACCGTCACACCGCCTACATCGGTGATCGCGTCCAGCGCACCTGAAGGCAAACCGCCCACCCGCGGCGCGGCCACGTCTGGCACCGCAAGGCTCGCGTCCCGGTATGGGGCAGTGCTGCCTGCAACAGTTGGGTCGGTTGAATTCATTTGCGGTCAATCTTGGGGTCGAGTGCATCGCGCAACCCGTCGCCCAGCAAGTTAAAAGCAAGCACGGTCAGGAATATCGCGAGCGCGGGAAAGATCGCCACGTGCGGTGCGACCACCATATCGGCGCGCGCTTCGTTGAGCATCGCACCCCATTCTGGCGTGGGCGGTTGCGCCCCCATCCCCAGGAAAGACAGGCTCGCCGCAGTGATGATGGACGTGCCCACGCGCATGGTGCCATACACCACGATAGGCGACACCGTGCCGGGCAGGATATGGCGCATGATGACGGTGAAATTTGACGCCCCCACGCTTCGTACGGCTTCGACGTAGGTCATCTGCTTGATAGCAAGTGTGTTGCCGCGCACCAGGCGGGCGAACGCCGGCACGCTGAACACGGCGACCGCCGCGATGACATTGACCATGCTGGAACCAAGAATGGCGACCACGCCGATGGCGAGCAACATGCCCGGAAAGGCCAGCAGCACATCGGAAATACGCATGGTGATACGTTCCCACCAGCCCTGGTAGTAGCCCGCCATCAACCCCATGAGCGTGCCTATCACCGCACCGATCGCAACCGACGACACCCCCGCGGCCAGAGAGATGCGTGCGCCCATGACCACCCGGCTGAGGATATCGCGCCCGAGCGCATCGACACCGAACCAGTGCGCCCAGGAAGGCGGGGCATTGAGCGAATCGTAATCAAAATAGTTTTCGGCATCGAACGGCACCACCCAGGGCGCCACGATGGCCAGGACAATCAGGAACAAGACAAACGCGCCGGCCCACAGGGCCAGACGCTGCTTTTTAAACTTGCGGATAAATTCCGAAAGCGGTGTGCGAACCTGCTGCGCCTGTGGCATCGTGGCCGCCTCTACTTGTACCGGATACTGGGGTTGATCGCACCGTACAACACGTCGACGACCAGGTTGATCAGGATGAATTCAAACGAGAACAACAGCACCAGGCCCTGAATGACCGGGTAGTCACGCTGATTGACCGAGTCAACCAGCAGGCGGCCAAGGCCGGGCCAGTTGAACACTGTTTCGACAACAATCGAACCGCCTAGCAGAAAGCCAAACTGCAACCCCATCATTGTGACGACAGGAATCAGCGCATTGCGCAGCGTGTGCTTGATCATGACGACCGGTTCGGACAAGCCCTTGGCGCGCGCGGTACGCACGAAATCCTCCTGGATGACGTCGACGAACGAGGCGCGTGTGAAACGCGCCATCACCGCCGCCACCCCCGCACCCAGCGTCAGTGCGGGCAAAATATAATGTTTCCAGCTTGAGGCGCCCACCGTCGGCAGCCACCCCAGTCCGACTGAAAAAATCTGCATCAGCATCATGCCCAGCGCAAAGGCCGGAAAGGAAATACCCGACACGGCCAACGTCATCCCCAGGCGATCGGGCCACTTATTTCGCCACACCGCCGACAGAATGCCGATGGTCATGCCAATGATGACGGACCACAACATGCTGAACACGGTCAACCAGAAAGTCGGCATAAACCGGTCCGCGATTTCCGTGGACACGGGCCGCTTGGTACGCAGCGACACCCCGAGATTGCCTTGCACGATGTCGGAGAAATACCGCACGAACTGCTGCGGCAGGGGTTTGTCCAGGCCCAGGTCGCTGCGGATCAGTGCAATCGTGGCCGGGTCGGCGTCGGGGCCTGCGGCCAGGCGCGCCGGGTCACCCGGCAGCATATGCACGAACAGGAACACGATCACCGACACAAACAAGAGCGTCGGGACCATGCCCAGCAAACGCCTGAAGAAATAAGAGAGCATTTATTTCAGGTCGATGTCACCAAACCAGAACGACGTGTCGGGCTGCACATACACACCTGACAAGGTTTTGGTACGCACGTACACGTTGTTGGCCGTCACCAGAAAGGCCCAGGGCGCATCCTTCCAGATGGTTTCCTGTGCATCCTGGTACAGCGATGTCTTCTCGTCCCGGTTGGTCGTGGTCAGGGCGCGCATGATGTCGGCGTCGACCTTGGGGTTGGAGTAGTACGCGGTATTGCTCATGACAGGCGGAAAGGCCGGCGTGCTCAGTAACGGTCGCAACGCCCAGTCCGCCTCGCCGGTCGAGGAAGACCAGCCAGCGTAGTACAGACGCACTTTGGCGTCTTCGGGCTTTTGCACCTGCGCGACCCGTTGCAGGCGCTGGCCGGATTCAAGGATTTCAATCGAGGTCTTGATACCCACCTGCGTCAACTGCTGCTGCAGGAACTGAACCACCTTGACCGATGTGCCATCGTTATAGGCCGACCACAGGGTGGTTTCAAAACCATTCGGGTAGCCCGCCTCGGCCAGCAGTTCCTTTGCTTTTTTCACGTCATACGACCAGGGCGTGATCTTGTAGGCAAAGTCCACACCTTGAGGAATCACACCTTCCAGGGGGCTGGCATAGCCCGCGAACGCCACCTTGGCCAAGGCCTGCTTGTTGATCGCGTAGTTAATCGCCTGGCGCACACGCAGGTCGTCAAACGGCTTGACCAACGTGTTCATCGACAGGTATCGCGCCATGATCGACTGCGCATCGATCACATCGAGTTTGTCGTTCTTGGACAGCACACCGATCTGCTCGTACGGGATCGGGTAGGCAAACTGTGCTTCGCCAGTCTGCATGACGGCAGCGCGGGTGTTGTTGTCACTCACGGTGCGAAAGGTGAGCGTATCGACCTTGGGATAGCCCTTGTTCCAGTAGCCATCAAACTTGGCAACCTTAAGGTATTCGGCGGGCTTCCATTCGACGAACTGGAACGGCCCGGTACCGACCGGATGAAAGCCGATTTCCTTGCCGTATTTGGCAAGTGCTGCGGGCGACAGGATCATCGAGGAAGGATGTGCCAGCGCATTGATAAATGCTGAAAAAGGTTCCTTGAGCGTGATGCGCACGGTCTGCGGATCAACCACTTCGGTCTTGGCGACACGGTTGAACTGTGTGTAGCGGGCCAACTTATTTTCGGGGTTGGCGACACGGTCAAACGTTACCTTGACGGCGTCGGCGTTAAAGTCCGTGCCGTCATGAAACTTGATGCCGGCGCGCAGCTTGATCGTGTAGACCAGCCCATCGGGGCTCACGTTGTAATCGGTGGCCAGTTTGTTTTGCAGCTTCAGGTCTTTGTCGAACTCGAACAGGCCTTCGTAGTAGGCTTTGCCGGCTGCCTGGTTCAGCGTGCTGTTGGTATTGTAGGGATCAAGCGTTTCAAGCGCGATGGCAACGGCAAAGGTGACATCTTTGGCTGCAAGCGCGTGCGTCGACGCCAGCACGCCGCAGGCAAGCGCCAGTGAGGTCAGGATACGGGTCGGGGTCAGTCTGACTGCCATG
>CAIJKV010000131.1 GCA_903821335.1 uncultured beta proteobacterium | reverse complement strand
CTGGCGGCATCGCCCCACTGACGGGCAATGACCGGGCTGACAGGAAAGCCGTCGCGTGCGTGACGGATGGCGTCCCGGAACAAGTCCTCAAAGGGGAGGTTGCCGAATTTTTTTGACAACGCCACCCATGCGGACACCCCGCCGGGCACGGTGACAGAATCCCAGCCTCTGTCAGGCATGGTGGCCATGCCCTTGAACCGTTCAGGCGACCAGCCCGCAGGTGCCCGTCCAGAGGCGTTGAGCCCATGGAGTGACTGGCCATCCCACAGGATCGCAAAGGCGTCACCACCAATGCCGTTCATGGTGGGTTCGACTACGGTGAGCGTAATGGCAGCCGCCAACGCCGCGTCGATCGCATTCCCACCCCGGGCAAAGGCCGCGGCGCCAGCCTGAGCGGCCAGGGGCTGTGAGGTCGATACGATGTTGCGGGCGAGTACCGGCTGTCGGCCGGACGGAAAAGGAAGCTGCCAGTTCATAAGGGATGCGTGCCAGAAAATTGTTGAACAGGAAAGTTATCACAGTTGAACACGGGCGTTAACTTATCTTTCAAGTGACCGGTTCAAACGCGACTGTTGATCACTTGTGTCCTGACCAAGCTTGTGTAAACTGATTTGAAAATCACAACAAGAACAAAGAATTTTGGGGATGACACCTGATGAACAGCATGCGGACTCGTGGATTATTCAGGCGGAATGTGGGTCTTCGCAGGCAGTGGTTGCGAGCGGGTTTGGGGGCCGCAGCCCTGGCGTTCACGGCGCTGTGCGCAACGGCTGCCTGGGCGGCGTTTCCAGACAAGCCGCTGCGGTTGATCGTCGGCTTTACACCCGGGGGCACCACCGATACTGTCGCGCGCATTGTGGCGCTTTCGATGGGTGAGCGACTGGGCCAGACGATCGTCGTTGAAAATCGTCCCGGGGCAAACGGAAATCTCGCAACCGAGTCCGTGTCGCGTGCGATACCCGACGGCTATACGATTTTCTTTACGTCGGTCGGCCACGCGGTGAACCCGTCACTTTACAAGTCTGCCCGGTACGACCCGGTCAAGGACTTCACGCCAATCGGACAGGTCCTGACTGCACCGAATGTGCTGGTGGTTCCAGGCAATTCGCCGTTCAACAATCTGAAGGAACTGATCGCTTACGCGCGTGCCAATCCTGGCAAGTTAAACGTGGCCTCGTCGGGGTTCGGCAGTTCGGTGCATTTGTCGGCCGAGCTCTTCATGCAGGCCACGGGCGTGAAACTGACCCATATCCCGTACAAGGGCACCAGCGTGGCGGTGCCAGATCTATTGGCTGGCGTGGTGTCGATGATGTTTCCAAACCTGCCGACCATGCTGCCGCTGATCGAAAGCGGCAAGCTCAAGGCCATGGGCGTCACCACCAGCAAGCGCTCGCAGGTCGCACCCAATATCCCGACGATCGCCGAGGCTGGCGTGCCAGGCTACGACATGGGAACCTGGTATGGGCTGGTGGGGCCGGCGAACATGCCGCCAGACGTTGTGATGCAGTTGAACCAGGCCCTGAATGCGGCGCTGGCTGACCCGAAGATCAAGGCGAAACTCAACGCGCAGGGTGTTGATATTGTTTCTGGCTCACCCCAGGCTTTTGGCCAGATGATCCAGGCCGAGACCGACAAGTGGTCCAGACTGATCAAGGCCAATGGAATAACAATCGAATAGCCGGGTTCCCCCGGCCACCCGATTAGCTAATCTCGTGCAGTGTGGACTTGACGATTGCGAAGATCTCGTCGATTTGTGCTTCGCTGACAATCAGTGGTGGCGAGAACGCCAGGATATCGCCGGTAAAGCGCACCATGACCCCTTTTTCAAAACACTTCAGGAAGGCATCGTAGGCACGCGCGCCGGGTGCACCGTCGCGTGAGGTCAACTCGACCGCGCCCATCAAGCCCAGGTTGCGGATGTCCTTGACATAAGGCTCACCGCGCAAGGCGTGAATGGCGCTTTCGAATTTGACAGACAGTTTGTTGGCGCGCTCGAACAGACCTTCATCGCGGTAAATATTCTGCGTGGCGATACACGCTGCGGCGGCGGCGGGGTGCGCAGAGTATGTGTAGCCATGAAAGAGCTCGATGGCGTTGGGCGCACCGCTGTTGACAATGGCGTCATGCACGTGACGGCTGGCCGCCACGGCGGACATTGGGATGGCGGCGTTGTTGATGGCCTTGGCCATTGTCAGTAAGTCGGGTGTCACGCCAAAATATTCGCTGGCGGTGGCCTTGCCCAGGCGACCGAAACCGGTGATGACTTCGTCGAAAATCAACAGAATGCCATGCTTGGTGCAAATCTCGCGCAGGCGTTGCAGGTAGCCCTGTGGCGGCACCAGCACGCCGGTCGAGCCCGAGACCGGTTCAACGATGACGGCCGCTATCGTTGAGGCATCGTGCAGCGTGACCAGGCGCTCGAGTTCGTCGGCGAGGTGTGCGCCCCACTGAGGCTGACCGTGACTGAAAGCGGCCTGTTCAAGGTTGAATGTATGGGGAAGGTGATCGACGTTGGTCAGCAGGCTGCCTGAAAACGCTTTGCGATTGGGCATGATGCCGCCCACTGAAATGCCGCCAAAGCCCACACCGTTGTAGCCGCGTTCGCGACCAATCAGCCGTGTGCGCTGGCCTTCTCCGCGTGCACGGTGGTAAGCCAGTGCAATTTTCAGTGCCGTGTCGACCGCCTCGGAGCCGGAGTTGGAAAAGAAGATGCGATCAAGACCTGCTGGCATGACTTCGGCCACGCGCGTGGCCGCCTCGAAGGCGATCGGGTGTGCCATCTGGAACGAGGGCGCGAAGTCCATCTCGGTCATTTGTTTGTGCACGGCTTCGATGATTTCTGTGCGTCCGTGACCGGCGTTTACGCACCACAGTCCCGCACAGCCATCAATGATCTGGCGGTTGTCCACGGTCGTGTAGTACATCCCCTTGGCGCTCTTGAGCAGACGCGGCGCCGCCTTGAATTGGCGATTGGCGGTAAAGGGCATCCAGTAGTTGGACATATCCAGATCGGTGGACAAATTGATTTGTTCAGTAATGGCGTTCATGAGGGTGCCTCCGGTTGACGGTCGATGTGTCACTGTAACGTTGATGGATCGTATAATCCCAGTACAGTTGGTCGGCTTTCCAGCAAACTGTGCTGGTTCGCAGGGACGGCACTGTACTGGTGGGCTCGATGAAGCTTAATCTTGAACGTGGTCGAACCGCTACGCGCACGCTGGTGGAACAGATTGTGGAAGCCGTGCAGGGGGCGATCACGCAGCGGGTGCTGCGCGCCGGAGACTTGCTGCCTTCGATCCGCACATTGGCGCGTGAACATGTCCTGAGCGCGTTCACGGTGGCCGAGGCCTATCAGCGACTGGTCTCGCTTGACCTCATTGTCTCGCGCCGGGGGTCTGGTTACCGCGTGGCCGACGGGTTGACCCCTGCACTGGCGCCAACGTCCGGTTGGGCGGCCCCCAGCCTGAGTGCCGCCTGGTTATTGTCCGACGTGTTTGCCGATCATTCCGTCCCGATCAAGGCGGGGTGCGGCTGGATCCCGAACGAATGGATTAACGAAAGCGGCTTGCAGCATGCGTTTCGCGTGATGAGTCGCCTGCCCGGCCCACGTCTGGGTGGCTATGGCCATCCGTTCGGGATGGCCTCGCTGCGCGAACATATCGCGGCAGCCCTCAGGCGTTATTCGGTCCCGGCCGACGCGTCCAATGTGTTGCTGACCCAGGGGGCCACACAGGCGATGGACCTGGTGGTGCGCACACTGTTGCGCCCCGGCGATACTGTACTGGTCGAGGACCCGTGTTATTGCAACCTGTTGCAGATTCTGCAGCTGGCTGGCCTGAATGTGATCGGCGTGACGCGCACGGTCGATGGGCTCGACCTGGACCAGCTCGAACAGGTGATCACGCGCGCGCGCCCCAAGGCGATATTCATCAATACCGTTTTGCAGAACCCTTCCGGGTCTTCACTTTCGCTGGCGGCGGCGTTTCGGGTGGTGCAACTGGCTGACCGTCATGGCCTGTGGGTGATCGAGGATGATATCTACCGCGATCTGGCACCTGTGGGCTCACCTTGCCTGGCCGCGATGGAAGGGCTCAATCGCGTCATCTACATTTCAGGCTTTTCCAAAACCATCACACCCACCCTGCGTGTGGGCTACCTGGCGGCGCATCGTGACGTGCTGGCGGATTTGGCGCGCACCAAGATGGCGGTCGGACTGACGTCATCGGATATCGCCGAGCGGCTGGTCGCCAACATCCTGATCGAAGGCCACTACGAGAGGCATGTTGGATTTTTGACTGAAAAGCTGCACCGGGCACACGAGCGCGTGGTCGCCAGCATGCTGGCTGTTGGCATGCAAGTGTTCCATCAGCCGCGCGCGGGTTTGTTTTTGTGGGCTCGACTGCCGATTGATCCGGGTCACACTGCGCAAGTGACCACGCGGGCGTTGCAGCATGGCATCTGGCTGGCCCCTGGTTCTTACTTCCGGCCCGCAGACCAGCCTTCGGACTGGTTCCGCTTTAACGTTGCGACGTCGGATGTGCCGGTGTTGTGGGACTTTATCCGCACGTTGTAGTCGCGCGCGCTAGCGGTCAACGGCGAGATACAGTGTTTCCTTGATTTCTTCCATCACGACATAACTGCGGGATTCGGCCGATGCGGGTAGTCGTTTGAGAATTTCCCCGAGTAGTTGCCTGTATTTATTCATCTCCGGTAGCCTGGCCTTGATCAGGTAGTCGAAGTCTCCTGAGACCAGGTGGCACTCCATGACTTCCGGCACGAACTCCAGTTCTTTCTTGACCTTCTCAAACACGTCGCCGGATTTCGCAGACAATTTAATCTCGAGAAAAACCAGCAGGTTCTTGCCCAGCGCGGCAGGGCTGACGCGGGCATAGTAGCCCGTGATGACGCCATCGCGTTCCATGCGACGCACACGTTCGGTGCAAGGCGTTGCCGACAGGCTGACACGTTCGGCGAGATCGGTCATGGAGATGCGCCCGTCGCGTTGCAGGACATCGAGAATTTTTCGGTCAATGCGGTCGAGTGGGCGCACTTGTGACTCCTTGCGGTTCAAACCCTGCTTCAGAACAGTGCCATGTCCTGGTCAGTCCACACGGAGTCGTGCGGTTTCGCTGCCAGACGGACCTATTCTAGTGAAATTGACTGAGTTCTCAAGGTGAATGAAGTAATTTCTTGTTTCCGAACAGGCGCACGTGCGTGCGAGGCATACTACAGGGTCTGACTTCTCAAGTTGAGTGACGCATGTCCGTGGATTCCTCCCTCTCAGCGGCCTGGACCATACCGCCCGCCGAGTACGCGCTGACTCGGCCGGCCACCTATCGCCTGGCCGAACGCCCCATGTCCTGCTATCTGACGATGCGTGATGGTTGCCGCATCGCAATCGATTTGTACCTGCCGCAGCCCCCTGACTCCGACAGTCAGTGCCAGGTTGGTTTTGACGGAAAATTTCCCACGATCACGCTCTTCACACCGTACTACAGACGCTTCAGGATGGCGCCGGGGGCGACGGGGGAAGCCAATCCCAATACGGGTAAATTCCGAGACTATTTCGTGCCGCGCGGCTATGCCGTGGTGGTCGTGGATGTCAGGGGCACGGGTGCCAGCTTTGGCACGCGGGACAGTTTTCGTTCGCCTCGCGAGCGCGACGACAGTGTGGAAGTGGTGGACTGGATTATCGGTCAACCCTGGTCTGACGGGGTGGTGGGTGCCACCGGTATTTCTTACCTTGGGGCTGCGGCCGATTTCCTGGCCAGTACCGGGCATCACGCTGTGCGCGCGATCGCACCGCTGTTCTCTGTGTGGGACACCTATACCGACAATTACTTCCCGGGTGGTATCCAACTCAAGGCGCTGACGGAAAGCTATGACAGGCTGATGATCGGGATGGACCATGACCAGCGCCATTTGCTCAAAAGCGTGGTGTATTACGCCAACCCCGATTTCGAGGGGCCGCAACCGGTCGATGAGGACCCCGAAGGTGTGCTGGTCAGGCAGGCTATCGCCCAACACCTGGGCAATTTTCGCCAGACAGAGTTCATGCCTGAATTCCGGTTTCGCGAAGAGCCGCTGCCGTATGACCCGATGTTCAGTTCAGCGTCTTTCAGCCCGTATGCGCTGAGCGACGGCATTCGAAACGATGTGGCGGTATTGTCGGTGTCAGGGTGGATGGACGGGGCGGGTTACACGAACGGCGCGATCGCGCGGTTCCTGACGCTTGCGCAGCAGCCGCGTCATTTGCTGATTGGCCCCTGGGACCACGGCGCACGCATCGATGTGTCGCCCTGGCGCACGACGCAGGCGGCTGACTTCCCCTGGCTGGCCGAAATACTGCGCTTCTTTGATCACTATCTGCTCGGCATGGACACGGGACTTGACCGCGAGGCGCCGGTGCACTATTTCAGTATGCACGCGCAAGCCTGGCGCGATGCGCCAACCTGGCCGCCGCTTGACCACTACGAGAGTTTTCACCTGGGCGCCTTGCACACCCTCGTTGGCGAGGCTGTCGATGCCGGTGTCGCCCAAGGCGACATCTTTCAGGTGGACTTCAGCACCGGCACGGGCCATGGCACCCGCTATGAGCGGATCGCAGCCATCAACAGCACCGAGTACTACCCGGACTGGCAGGGACGCACCGACCGGATGCTGAGCTACACCACCGCGCCGCTTGAGCAGGACGCAGAATTGGCCGGACACGCCGTGGCCGACTTGTGGATGGCGTCAAGTGAGCCGGATGCCGCACTGTTTGTCTACCTGACAGAAATCGAAGCCGACGGTACCGAGCGTTATGTGACGGAAGGCTTGTTGCGCGCGCTGCATCGGAAAGAAGCACCGTGCCCCGAGAACTATCGCACCACCTGGCCGTTTCGGTCGTTCAGACGTGAAGATGCGTCACCCCTGGTGCCGGGACGCGTTGAACATGTCCGCATTCCTTTCCTGCCGACGGCCTGGCGCTTTTCGGCCGGTAGCCGCATTCGTTTTTCACTCAATGGCGCCGATGCTGACCACTGCGGTCAGGTGCCACACGGGCGCCCCCCCGCGTTGACGGTCATGCGGGGCGGCGGACAGGACTCGCGGGTATTACTTCCTGTTCGCTACGGGGCGACAGCATTGGGCGGTGTGCGAAAATGAGGGTCGTCTCACTCACCTTCATGCATCAGGCAGCCCATGTTGAAATATCCCCTGCTTAGTCGCTGCGCCGCGCTCGTCGGTGGCCTGCTTGTTTCCGGGCTGTCCTGCGCAGCACCGCCGCCCATCTTTGTGCTGAACTCTCTCAGTGCCAACGTCAGCGTCATTGATCCGGTCACCTACAAGGAAATCAAGCGTATTCCGACCGGCAAAGAACCGCACCACTTGTATCTGACACCAGACGGGAAGTCAGTGATGGTGGCCAATGCCACCAGCGACACGATCACCATGATTGACCCGAAGACGGCTGAGATCCAGCGCACGATCAAAGGGGTGTCTGATCCCTATCACCTGCGTTTTTCCCCGGACATGAAATGGTTCCTGACGGCGGCTAACCGTCTGAATCACGTCGATATTTATCGTTGGGAACGCAAAGGCGACGACTTCGATCTCAAACTCGTCAAGCGCATCCCGACAGGCAAAACGCCCAGCCACATTGCCATCGACAGCAAGAGCACGACCGCCTATGTTTCCATTCAGGACAGCGATGAACTGATGGCGATTGACTTGGCCACGCAGACGCCTGTCTGGGTCATCCCCACGGGCAAGACACCGGCCGACCTGTACCTGACTCCGGATGACAAGACGTTGCTGATCGGCATGACCGGCGCGTCCGAGGTCGAGGTCTACGACGTGTCGGGACCCAAAGCAAAGCTGATCAAGCGCATTCCCACTGGCGAAGGCGCGCACGCCTTTCGTTCCCAGGGCGACAAACAGCATGTGTTCGTCAGTAACCGCAGCGCCAACACGATCAGCCGTATCGATTGGAAGACACTGGCTGTGGTCGATACCTATCGCACGCCGGCAGGACCCGATTGCATGGAAATGCTGGCTGACGGCAAGACCTTGCTTTCAACCGCGCGCTGGGCTGGCAAGATGATCGTGATCGACCTTGAAAAGAAAGCCGTGGTCAAACAAGTGGCGGTAGGCAAGTCTCCGCATGGCGTGTGGACGCTGGATCGTGCGAGCGGGCAGTAAGGCACTGGTTGCTGTCAGCCTGTCGTGCCTGACGACAGTGCTGCTTGCGCAAGCGGCCCCCCAGGCCGCGACCGAGGCCTGTGACAAGCCGGTTTACCTGACCATCGACACGGGTCATATGGGGGTAGCGACGCTGGTGGGTGAGGTGTTGCGTCGTCAGCAGGTGCGCGTCACCTTTTTCGTGGCCAATGAAAGAACCCGAACGGGTGGGTCGAGCATGGACGAGACGTGGGCGCCCTGGTGGCGGGCGATGGCCGAGCAGGGCCACACGTTTGCGTCCCATACCTTTGACCATGTTTACTGGCAGGGTGACACAGCCGATGGCGGCTTTCGGGTCAGGGCCTCGGCCGGGCCCGATGCCGGTCGCCCGAAGGTCTGGACGACCCAGCAGTATTGCGATGAACTGGCACGCCCGGCTGAGCGTTTCGAACAGATGACCGGTCAGAACATGTTGCCGCTTTTTCGTGCCCCGGGGGGTAGAACCTCGCCGGCGCTGGTACGCGCGGCCGAGCAGTGCGGTTACCGCCACGTTGGCTGGTCTGCCGCGGGTTTTCTTGGCGACGAGTTACCCAGTGACAAGTATCCCAACGCCACGCTGCTCGCAGATGCCTTGCGTAACATTCGGCCTGGCGATATCTTGATGGCGCATCTGGGGATCTGGTCGCGCCAGGAGCCCTGGGCGCCTGCGGTGCTTGAGCCGCTCATCGAAGGTCTCAAGCGCAAAGGCTTTTGTTTTGCGACAATCGATGCGCACCCCGCTTACCGCGCCTTTCTTCTACCTGTGCAATTGCCTGCCGAGCCATGATGGATACCTTGATTGAACTGTTTGATAATGCCCAGCAATGGCTATTTGAGCAGTTTGTGCAGCCGGTACTGTTTCATCTTGGCCTGGCCAGCATGATCGAAGATGCCTACGGCGGCACCATGTGGCTGCTGATTGGCCTGCTGCAAATGGTGTTGCTAGTAGTGGTGTTCGGGTCGCTCCAGCGCTGGCGTCCCGTGGAAACCGTCACTGACCGCCAGCAGGTGCGCGTTGACGTGTTTTATACGGTTCTCTATCGGCTGGGGTTCTTTCGCCTGGGTCTGTTTTTCCTGATCCAGCCCTTGTGGGACGGCCTGTTTGGCCAGGCGCACGTCTGGGGCTTTGCACCCTTGCAGCTTGACCAGGTATGGCCGGGAGTGACCGACCAGCCGTGGGTCAGCCTGATCATGTACTTGCTGATTTTTGATGCGTTCGATTATTTTTATCATCGCGCGCAGCACCGGTATACCTGGTTCTGGGGGTTGCACGCGGTGCACCACAGCCAGCGACAGATGACCATGTGGAGCGATAACCGCAATCATTTGCTCGACAGCCTGATTCGCGACGCGCTGCTGGTCGTGTTCTCGCAGTTGATCGGTGTGGCACCGTCACAGTTCGTATTAATTGTTGTCTTTACCCAACTGGTTGAAAGCTTTTCCCACGCAAACGTGAGGATGAGTTTTGGCAAATGGGGTGATCATCTGCTGGTCAGTCCGCGTTTTCACCGGCATCATCATTCGATCGCCTTCGACGAGTCGACTGCAGGACCTGCGCGCGGACATAATTTCTCTGTGCTCTTTCCAGTCTGGGACGTGCTCTTGGGGACGGCAAAATTTGAGACCCCGTTCGAACCCACCGGCATTTACGACCAGTTGCCAGAGGCCGGCGCACACGATTACGGCAGGGGGTTTCTGGCCCAGCAATGGCTGGGTCTCAAGCGCATGCTGGGTGCCGACCAGTCAGTTTGACGCGTGCCGCTTCAGGCCAACCGGGCACGCACACCGGTCTGATCGCGATTCAAACCAACAACTGTTTCAAATTACGCCGCGTGCCGCCAGCGCGGCGCGCTCAGCCGAGCCGATTCCGAGTGCTTGCAGCACGGTTTGCGTGTCAGCGCCCAGCAGCGGCGGCGCGTCTTCGAACACGAGCGGCAATTGCCGGAATTTGAGTGGGCTGACGATTTGCGGCACACGTCCGGCGGTCGGGTGTGGCAGGTATCGCAGCATCTCGCGGTGCACGATCTGCGGGTCGGTCAAGGCTTGCGCAATCGTGTTGATCGGGCCGCAGGGCACGCCGTGCGCACGCAGTGCGTCGATACATTGCGCACGACTGTGCCTGCCGATTTCGCCCGACACAAACGTCATCAGCGATTCCAGATTGGCGACACGGGCACTGTTGGTGGCGTAGCGCGGGTCACGCGCCATGTCGGGATGGCCCATTGCCTTGCAGAAGCTGACGAATTGCCCATCATTTCCAACTGCCAGGACAATTTGGCCATCGGTGCACTCAAAGACATCCTGGGGCTGGATATTGGGATGCTTGTTGCCCATGCGTGTTGGCGTCTTGCCCGACACCAGGTAATTCATACCCTGGTTGGCGATGGTGGCCACCATCACGTCCAGCATGGCGAGGTCGAGGTATTCGCCTTCGCCGGTTTCGTTGCGGCGCGCGAGTGCAGCCAGTACACCGACGGCGGCCCACATGCCCGTCATGACATCGATGATGGGCATGCCGACTTTCTGGGGGCCGCCACCCGGTTGGCCATCGCGCTCGCCCGTCACACTCATCAAGCCGCCCATTGCCTGGATCATGAAATCGTAGGCCGGCAGATCTGCCAGGGGGCCGGTCTGGCCAAAGCCGGTGACCGAGCAATAGATCAGAGCGGGATTCAGTCGCTTGAGCTCGTCGTAGGACAGGCCGTAGCGGCCCAGCGTGCCGACCTTGTAGTTCTCGAGCACGATGTCGGACTGTGTCGCCAGCCGGCGAATGATGTCCTGGCCTGCCTGGGTGCTGATGTCGACAGTGATGGACTGCTTGCCGCGGTTTGCCGCCAGGAAATAGCAGGCCTCGCGCGTTTCCTCGCCATTCACGCCCTTAAGGAAAGGCGGCCCCCAGGCTCGCGTGTCGTCGCCCGTGCCCGGCTTTTCAACTTTGATGACGGTGGCGCCCAGGTCGGCGAGAACCTGACCAGCCCAGGGGCCGGCCAGAACGCGACTCAGGTCGAGGACTTTAATATGAGAAAGAGGACCAGTTTTCATGGGGCGATGTTACGCGACTGCCAGGCCAGCGCGTTGTCAGTCTCCCCCGAGGCCCAGGTTGTTGGGCTGGCGCTTTTCGGTCGACCATTTCAAGAGTGCCGCGCAGCGATAGATGCCGTGCGCGAACTTGCCGTAGGGCAACGTCAGGAACAGGGCCATGACGACGCCAAGATGGATCGCGAGCAATAGCGGCATCGCACCGGTGTTGCGCCAGAACAGCAGCGCCAGACCGCTTGCGCTGGTCAGCAATAGCAGGGCAATAAAGGCGCGGTCCATTGGTTTCTGGGCCGCATCGCCATGCAGGGGCGAGCGGTTCATGTTCAGCCATAGCAGGCCCGCGGGGCCTGCCAGCAGGCCCAGTCCACCCAGCGTGCCCAGAATGACCGGCAGGCTGGTGGGTGCGTACGGGGCATGCAGGTCAAGGAAGTAATGGTAAAGCGTGGCCACCGAGGTCGCGGCAAAGCACAGCATGAACCCATAGAAAGTCAGGTGGTGAAACCGCCGG
Organism: uncultured beta proteobacterium; assembly: GCA_903821335.1. GTDB lineage: Bacteria > Pseudomonadota > Gammaproteobacteria > Burkholderiales > Burkholderiaceae_B > Zwartia. Next base: position 9,457 of record CAIJKV010000131.1, on the reverse strand, counting down.
CGGCGCAAGGTGAACCGGTCGTTTTCGTCGTTGCAGCCTTCACCATGTCCGCCATCCAGGTACTTGAGCCTGAGCGCGTCACGGGCCGCCTCGCCGAGTGCTGCTTTCCTGGTGGCCGCCTCAGCAGGCTGGCCAGGCGAGATTTCTTTCCAGAAACGCCGGACCCCGATCGCCAGTGCCAGCACGGCAAAACCAAACACCAGCCCGAACATCAGCACCAGGGTGTTGTGCGGGAAAATGGCGTAGAAATTGCCGGACAGCGGCGTGGTCATGGGCTGGTTCAGCAGTTCACCGGTCGACAGGATGGTCAGTATCAGGAACAGCACCAGTCCGAAAGCCGTCGCCAGCGACAGGGTCAGACCGTTGTTCTTGTAGAGCTGGCCAAGCGACGCGGGCCAGGCAAAGTCGGTGTAGGTTTCGAGCCTGACCTTGGCCATGGCCTGCGGCACGTTGACCCCGAACTCGTGCGGCGGTGCGTACTGACAGGCATGCAGACAGGCGCCACAGTTGTGACACAGATTGGCCAGGTAGTTCAGGTCAGCTTTGTGGTCGAACTCGAGCCTGCGTGCCATGGCCGGGAAAACGGCACAGAAGCCCTCGCAATAGCGGCAGGCGTTGCAGATTTGCAAGACGCGGGCGACTTCTGCCTCGTTGGCCGAGAGGCCTTTCTTGTGCCAGGTGATCGAGTGCTCGGTGGTGTCGCCACCGGCCAGTGTTTGCGCTTCCCGCGTCAGGGCTTCAAGCGACTGCATGCGCTGCTCCTTGCTCTTTCAGTTTTTTAGCCGCTGCCGCTGCTTGCGTGCCGGCGATGCGGCCAAAGGCGGTACCGATCGACATCCCGACGCCCGCCGTGTAGCCCTTGCCCAGCACGTTGCCTGCACTGATTTCACCTGCCGCGAAGATATTGGGGCTGGCTTTGCCGTCAAAGAACACACTGGCTTTTTCGTCGGTCGTCAGTCCGAAATAGGTAAAGGTGATGCCGGGGCGCAGCGCGTAGCCATAGAACGGCGCGGTGTCGATCGGTCGGGCCCAGTGGGTCTTCTCAGGCAACACGCCTTCAGTGTGACAGTCGTCCTGGATCGTGTGGTCAAAGGTGCCAACCCGGCAAGCGGCGTTGAAATCACCGATGGTGCGCACAAAGGCGACCTCGTCCAGGCCAAGCAGGCGCGCCAGTTCGGGCAGTGTGGCAGCCTTGACGCCGGTAAAGACCGGTGGCATGAAGCGGCCCACCGATTTGGCATCAATGATGGAATAGGCGGTCTGCGTGGGTTGCAAGGCCACCAGACGGCCCCATAGTGCATAGCGCTTGGGCCAGAAGTCCTCGCCCTCGTCGTAAAAACGCTCTGCGTTGCAGTTCACCACGATCCCAAGCGACACGCAGTCAAGGCGGGTGGCGATGCCACCGTCATAAAGCGGTGCGCGCGCGTCGATCGCCACGCAATGGGCTTGCGTCGGGTCGCCCATGGTGTCGGCGCCTTCGCGCATCATGACTTTCAGCACGGCGCCCATGTTGTAACGGGTGCCGCGTACCAGGAAATTGTCTGCCGGCCATTCGCCGCGCGCGTTCTGGCCCCAAGCCTCACGGACCCATTCGCGGTTCGACTCGAAACCGCCGCAACCCAGCACACAGGCGCGCCCCGCATAGCGGAGGTCGCCCACGCGCGCCGCGACGAATTTCCCCTGCTCGAGTTCCAGGTCGTCGACCGGGGCGTCGTACATGATGTCAATCCCGAGGTTTTCCGCACTGCGGTAATAAGCATTCACCAGCGCCTTGCCCCCGCCCATGAAGAACGCGTTGGTGCGCGCCACATGCAGCGTGCCCGACAGTGGCGGCTGGAAACGCACACCATGCTTGCGCATCCAGTCACGGCACGTCGAGGACTCGCGGATCACCATGCGCGCAAGTGGCTCGTTGGTCTGGCCACCCGTGACTTTAAGCAGGTCTTGCCAGTACTCCTCTTCGGGATAGGACTCGACCAGCACATCCTGGGGGGCGTCGTGCATACAGCGCAGGTTACGCGTGTGCTGCGAGTTGCCACCCCGCCACGCCTTCGGTGCGGCCTCCAAGATCAGTACGCTGGCACCGGCCTCTCGCGCCATCAGCGCACTGCACAGCGCGGCGTTGCCGCCGCCCACTACGATTACGTCCCACATGACAATGGCCTCGCGTACGATGCGCGTGAATGATGAATAATTTTGTAATGTAAGCAGGCTGCGGCGGTTTGCGCCAGCCTGCCGCTGGTCTGCATTGTATGTTGACAGGCAGGTGGCTAAGTATAAAAGAGCCTTTTTCGAAAAGGCTGTTCAGACCGAAAGATGCCGCTTGACGTGTTCGCCGTCCATCTCAGCGCTTGTGCCGGCGGCGACGACTTCGCCGCGTGACATCACCACGAACCTGTCGGCAAGTTCACGTGCGAAATCAAAATATTGTTCGCATAGCAGTATCGCGATGTCGCCCCGGTTGCGCAGCATGCTAATGACACGGCCGATGTCCTTGATGATCGAGGGCTGGATGCCTTCGGTCGGCTCATCGAAAATGATCAGTTTGGGTTCAGCGACCAGCGCCCGCGCAATGGCCAGTTGCTGTTGCTGCCCGCCGGACAAGTCTCCGCCCCGGCGCGACAGCATCGAACGCAGCACCGGAAACAGGTCAAAAATCTCGGCCTTGATGTCGCGCGCGCGACTGCCCGACATCGTCGCCATCCCCATCAGGATATTTTCCTCGACGGTCAGGCGGGCGAAAATTTCGCGGCCCTGCGGGACGTAGGCCATGCCGAGCGCCGCGCGGGCATGCGGCGCGAGGCGAGTGATGTCCTTGCCGTTAAAGGTCATGGTGCCCGCCGCAACCGGCTGTACACCCATCAGACACTGCAGCAAGGTGGTCTTGCCCACGCCATTGCGACCCAGCAACGCCATGCACTCACCCTGGCGCACCTCGAGTGACACACCTCGCAGGGTGTGGCTGCTGCCGTAGAACTGATCGATTTTCTGCACGTTCAGCATCATCTTTACCGCCCCAGATACACTTCAATCACGCGCGGATCCGATTGGACTTGCTCCATCGTGCCTTGCGCCAGCACAGAGCCTTCACACAGCACCGTGACCTTGCCGCCCTGTGAAATCTGACTGACAAAATCCATGTCGTGTTCAACCACGACCAGCGAATGCTTGCCACGCAGTTCATTGAGCAATTCACCCGTACGCTCGGTTTCGGCGTCCGTCATGCCGGCGACGGGTTCATCAAGCAGCAAGAGCAGGGGCTCTTGCATCAGCAGCATGCCGATTTCCAGCCATTGTTTCTGACCATGCGACAACAGGCCCGCCGGGCGATGGCACTCAGCGGTCAATCGCAATAGTGCGAGCGTTTCGCCAATCTTGTCGCGCTGGGCGCCAGTCAAGCGCGCAAACAACGTGGGACGCACGCGCTTATTGGTCTTCATGGCGAGTTCGAGATTTTCAAAGACCGTGTGCTGTTCAAAAACAGTGGGCCGCTGAAATTTCCTGCCAATACCGACATCCGCAATTTGCGCCTCGTGCATCTTGGTCAGGTCGATGTTCTGTCCAAAAAAGGCTGTGCCGGCGGTGGGCTTGGTTTTGCCGGTGATGACATCCATCATCGTGGTTTTTCCAGCGCCGTTGGGGCCGATGATGCAACGCAGTTCGCCCACACCGATATCGAGCGACAAGTCGTTGAGTGCCCGGAAACCGTCGAACACGACACTGATCGACTCGAGATACAGAATCGCTCCGTGCGTCGTGTCGACGCCTTGGGTCTTGAAGTGCCCATAAGAGGCTTCGCCGCCAGGGCCGTTGCTTTCGTCGGCGCTAAAAAGGGTGACTGGCTGGATGGCTGTAGTCATGATGCGTGCCCCGTCATTTTTTGGCTCAGCTTGCGTGCCAGTCCCACGATTCCTTGTGGCAGGAACAGGGTCACCAGCACGAAAATCATCCCCAGTGCATAGAGCCAGAATTCCGGCAAGACGCTGGTGAACCAGGTCTTGAGTCCGTTGATGACGCCCGCGCCGATAATGGGCCCGATCAGTGTCCCGCGCCCACCCGTGGCGACCCAGATCACCATTTCGATCGAGTTTTCAGTCGACATTTCGCCAGGATTGATGATGCCGACTTGCGGCACGTAGAGCGCCCCGGCGATGCCGCAGAGGACCGCCGATACGGTCCACACAAAAAGCTTGAAGCCCAGTGGCTCATAGCCCAGGAAGCGCAGGCGGCTTTCGGAGTCGCGGATGGCGGTCAGTACCCGACCCAGTTTGGACTGCGTGATGGCGCGCCCCAGCACCAGGGCGCCGAGCAGCGCGCCCAGCGTGATCCAGTAGAGCACCGCACGCGTGTCGGGTGATGTGATGTCAAAACCGAGGATGGTCTTGAAGTCCGTAAAACCGTTGTTGCCGCCGAACCCCGTTTCATTGCGAAAGAACAGCAACATGGCGGCAAACGTCAGCGCCTGGGTGATGATGGAGAAGTACACCCCCTTGATGCGTGAGCGGAAGGCGAAGTAGCCAAAGATGAAGGCCAGCAATCCTGGAACCAGCACCACAAGCAGCATGGCGTACCAGAAATGTTCGGTGAACGACCAGAACCACGGATAGGATTTCCAGCTCAGAAACGTCATGAAGTCGGGCACGATATCGGGCGTTGCCTTGCCGGCACGCATCAGGTACATGCCCTGAGCGTAGCCGCCGAGAGCGAAGAACAGTCCGTGTCCGAGAGAAAGGATGCCAGCGTAGCCCCAGATCAGATCCAGTGCCAGCGCGGCCATCGCGTAGCACATGAACTTGCCGATCAATGCGATCAGGTAGGACGACATGTGCAGGGGGTGCCCGTTTGGAAAGATCAAGTTCAGAGCGGGCAGGCTGGCAAACAGCGCGACGACGATGGCGATGCCCGTCCAGGCCCGGGCGGAAAACAGGCTCGGGTGGGAGGAGGTGAGCAGCGTGGTGTGCATGGAAGGGGTGCTCATTCGACGCTCCGGCCTTTAGGTGCGAACAGGCCTTGCGGGCGTTTTTGCACGAACAGCACAATGACCAGCAGGATGACAATTTTGGCGATCACCGCACCCCAGAAGGGCTCGATGATTTTGTTGAGCGCGCCCAGGCCGAGGGCGGCGACGACTGTGCCGGCAAGCTGACCGACGCCCCCCAGCACCACCACCATGAAGGAGTCGACGATGTAACTGCGCCCAAGGTCAGGACCGACGTTGCCAAGCTGCGACAGGGCGACACCTGCCAGCCCCGCGATGCCAGAACCCAGTCCGAAGGCCAGCATATCGATGCGACCGGTCGGCACGCCGACGCAGTCAGCCATGCGGCGATTTTGCGTGATGGCACGTACGAACAGCCCCAGTCGTGTGAAGTTCAGCACCAGCCAGACCACCACCACGACACACAGTGCGAAACCAATAATAACCAGTCGGTTGTAGCTCAGGGCCAGATTGCCCAGGACGGTCACGCCGCCAGACATCCAGGAGGGGTTGGATACCTCGACGTTCTGCGCGCCAAAGACGCTGCGCACCGCCTGCATCAGGCACAGGCTGATGCCCCAGGTTGCAAGCAAGGTCTCGAGTGGTCGCCCGTACAACCACCGGATCACCGTGCGCTCAAGTGCCATGCCGACCAGGGCGGTCAGCAGGAAAGCAACGGGCAGCGCGGCGACGACATACCAACTCATCCAGGCGGGCAGGAAGCTCTTGAACAGCAACTGGACCAGGTAGGTCGAATAGGCACCGATCATCAGCAGTTCGCCGTGCGCCATATTGATCACGCCCATCAGGCCGAAGGTGATGGCCAAGCCCAGCGCGGCCAGCAACAGTACGCTGCCCAGACTCAGGCCATAGAAAATGTTCCCGACCCAGCTGACGATGGTCTGATGCGCGTCGATCTGGCGCAGCGCCTCGAGCGTCGCGGCACGCACTTTTGCATCGGGTTCGACAAAGCCGCTCTTCGCGTCCTGGGCCAGCATCGCCGCCAGCGCAGGCCTGAATGTTGGGTCGCCGCTTACGCCAAGCGCCGTCACCGCACGCAGCCGCTCACCCGCGTCGGCGCTCTTGATCGCGGCGCTCGCCAGGGCGACGTTCAAGGCGCGTTTGATTTCAGGGTCAAGCTCTGCGGCAAGTGCGCGTTCGATGACAGGGGTGCGCGCCGTATCAGCTTCCTTTTGCAGGCGCTGCGCAGCAGCCAGACGCACAGCGGGTTGCTTGGAAAATAATTCAGAACTCGCCAGCGCAGTTTGCAGCGCACGACGCAGTCGATTGTTCAGCATGACGGGCTGCGCGTCCGGCGCGATGGCCACACTTTCACCTGTGGCGAGATCAAGCGCGCGCTCGGCACCCTCGCTGATCAGTACCTGTCCGTTCGTCGTGCTCAGCAGACGTCCGTCGCCCAAGGCTGCCAGCACGTCTGCGGCAATGGGGCTCGATAGTTGACCCAAGGCGTTGATGGCCTCGATCCGGTCATTGTTGTTGTCACTGGTCAGCCCACTCAGTATGGCGGGGGCAACCGGTTCGGTCGCGCCACTGCAAACCAGGGGCAAGGTGAGCAGGGCGACAGCCAGCCACCTTCTCCAGAAGGATCGTGTCCACATCATGTTGGTGCAGTCTCTTATTTTTGTTTGATGGTTCCGCACCCGGGAGGCCAGGCGCCTCCCGGGTGCGGGAACGTCTAGAGCTTAAAGTCCTTGCTTGCCTTCATTGCCAGGAATGTAGGGGCTCCATGGCTGGGCGCGGATCGGGCCCTTGCTTTTCCAGACCACGTTGAACTGACCGTCAGCCTGGATTTCGCCGATGTAGACTGGCTTGTGCAGATGGTGGTTGGTCGCATCCATCTGGATGGTGTATCCATCGGGAGCGGCGAATTTCTGGCCGCTCATTGCTGCGATGACCTTGTCCACGTCCGTGGTCTTGGCTTGTTCGACAGCCTGCTTCCACATGTAGATGCCGACGTAGGTGGCTTCCATCGGATCGTTGGTCACGGCGGTCTGGTAGTTGGGCAAGTTCTTGGCCTTGGCATAGGCTTTGTACTTGGCCACGAATTCGGCGTTCACCGGGTTCTTGAGCGACTGAAAGTAATTCCAGGCAGCCAGCTGGCCGACCAGCGGTTTTGTGTCGATGCCACGCAGCTCTTCTTCACCCACCGAGAAGGCCACGACGGGCACATCGGTTGCCTTCAGGCCAGCGTTACCCAGTTCTTTGTAGAAGGGCACGTTCGAGTCGCCGTTGATCGTGGATACGACGGCTGTCTTGCCACCCTGCGAGAACTTCTTGATATTGGCAACGATGGTTTGATAGTCAGAGTGACCGAACGGTGTGTAGACCTCGTCGATGTCGCTGTCCTTGACGCCTTTCGCGTGCAGAAATTCGCGCAGGATTTTGTTGGTCGTGCGTGGATACACATAGTCTGTACCGAGTAACACCCAGCGCTTGGCACCACCGCCGTCTTCGCTCATCAGGTATTCGACGGCAGGAATGGCCTGCTGGTTAGGCGCAGCACCGGTGTAGAACACGTTCTTTTCAAGCTCTTCGCCTTCATATTGCACGGGGTAGAACAAGAGGCTGTTGAGTTCCTTGAACACGGGCAGGACGGACTTGCGCGACACGGAGGTCCAGCAACCGAACACGACCGACACTTTATCTTGCGAAATCAGGCCGCGCGCTTTTTCGGCGAACAGTGGCCAGTTTGAGGCGGGATCCACCACGACGGCCTCAAGCTTCTTGCCGTTGACGCCGCCCTTGGCGTTGATTTCGTCGATGGTCATCAGCGCGACGTCCTTGAGTGCTGTCTCCGAGATGGCCATGGTGCCGGACAGGGAGTGCAAAATGCCGACCTTGATGGTGTCTTCGGCTGCGAACGTTTGGGGCATCCAGCCGGACATGGCCAGCAGGCTGACTACTGTGATTTGTTTAAGTACAAGTCTGCGTTTCATCTATAAACTCCTGAGTCGAGATGGATCCGGGGTCAACCGGGTTTGGTCTGCCACACAACGCCCGCCTGCGGGATCAGCCGTGCTTGGTACCAATCAAGCAAAAGTCGTGCCAACTTGGGGCGAATCTGTGCACCGGTGGTGCATCGCACGTTTTCAAGGCGCTTGTCCGGTGCTGGCGCACGCGATGATGCACCGTATTGGTGCTTATGTGCTTGATTGGTGCCAGATTTGTTCAAACTGCCTGTGCTCCGCGCCCCGCACGGGCAAAACTGGACACTGCTGCCAGAGGTGTGGCGGGTGTCGATGGCGTAACATCTTCGGATGTTTACCTTCGGATTGCCGACGCCATGACTCAACCAGAAACCTCACCCAAACTCACTTCGCTATCCCACGGCGGGGGCTGCGGTTGCAAGATTGCCCCAGGTGTGCTGGCAAACTTGCTCAAGGATCTGCCTGCCACCCAGGCCTTCCCGCAACTCATGGTCGGGATCGAAACTGCTGACGATGCTGCGGTTTACCGCCTGAACGACCAGCAGGCACTGATCGCCACCACCGATTTCTTCATGCCGATTGTCGACAACCCCTTTGATTTTGGTCGTATCGCCGCTACCAACGCGCTGTCCGATGTCTACGCGATGGGGGGGGCTCCCATCCTGGCGCTGGCGATTGTTGGGATGCCCATTAATGTGCTCCCGCACGACGTGATCGCTGAAATATTGCGGGGCGGGCAGTCCATCTGCGCAGAGGCAGGTATTCCGATCGCCGGTGGTCATTCCATCGACTCAGTCGAACCTATCTATGGGTTGGTCGCACTGGGGCTCGCGCATCCTGATCGAATTCGCCGTAATTCCGACGCGCAGGCCGGAGATATCCTGGTTCTGGGGAAACCCCTGGGGGTCGGTATCTATTCGGCAGCACTTAAAAAAGGTTTGCTCGATGACCAGGGTTACCAGGCCATGATACGCAGCACAACGCTGCTCAATCGTGCCGGACCGGATCTCGCGGCGCTGGCGGGTGTACATGCCATGACCGATGTCACCGGTTTTGGCCTGCTGGGTCATCTGCTGGAAATGGCCCGCGCAGCCGGGTTGAGGGCCGTCATTGGTGCGTCCGCCGTGCCGCGGTTGCCTGGTGTCATGGATTTTGCCAACCAGGGTGTCGTGACCGGCGCGTCGGGTCGTAACTGGGCGGCCTATGGCGAACAGGTGGAGTGGTCCGAGGACTTGTCCGACGCACATCGCGCGTTGATGACCGACCCCCAGACCTCGGGTGGGCTGTTGATCTCGTGTCGCGCACAGGATGTTGCGCAGGTGCTGGAAGTGTTTGCCCGGTATGGCTGTGATCAGGCTGCTGTGGTCGGGCAGATGGTAACCGGCACGCCCGGCGTCTGCGTTGAATAGTGGAGCGCTGATGGTTCAGGATACAGGTTCACCGGTCGTGACCGACACCATGGCGGGTCGGGTGCAGTGGATACGGCAACGCATGGACGCGGCGTGCGCGCGCGCCAGATCGGGCGGTTGTG
>CAIJKV010000130.1 GCA_903821335.1 uncultured beta proteobacterium | reverse complement strand
TCAGCGTGCTGTTTGCCCTCGGATGGCTGCTGACATTGCCTTTGTGGCTTGCGCCCCCTTTGGGTGTGCTGATTTCAGTGTTCTGGTGGGCGTTCGCTTTTTCACGCATGATGCGTGTGGATGCCATCGTCGAGCATTGCAATGCCGAGGAGCGTGCGTGGCTGCTCAAACGCCACAACACCGGGTTCTGGGTCATCGGTCTGATTTGCGCACTGATCAATCTGGTGCCGCCTGCCTGGGTGTTCCTGCCGGTGTTTTCCGGTCTTGTTTACACGCATTACGGTCTGGAGGCGTTACGGCGCTTGCGCCAGGAGCGCATGATCGTCAACTGAGCCTTGGCACGGTGTTGTTACATGTCGCAACGCATTTGTGCTGAAATGTCACGATATACGCTGAAATCTCACTTTTTGATCATGTCTGTCCGTGTGATCCTTTTTTTGGAACGTTCATGTCTGCAACTCAAGACAAAGCCCGATTTGGTCTGATCATTGTCGGCGATGAAATTCTCTCTGGCCGCCGCCAGGACAAACATTTTTCCAAAGTTATCGAACTCATGGGCGCGCGAGGGTTGCAGCTTTCCTGGGCCGAATTCCTGTCCGATGACCGTCAAGCCCTGACGCAAGCGTTGCGTCGTAGTTTTGCGAGTGGTGACGTCGTGTTCAGTTGTGGTGGTATAGGCGCGACGCCTGATGATCACACCCGCCAGGCGGCTGCGGCTGCCCTGGATTTGCCGCTGGGGCTGCATCCACTGGCTGCCGAGCAGATCACCCTGCGTTGCGCTGAAACTGCCGCGCGCGGCAGTGGCACGGCCGACATGCGCACCCCCGAAAATCAGCAACGTTTGCAGATGGGCTACTTTCCGCAAGGTTGTGAGATTGTCCCCAATCCGTTTAACCGGATTCCGGGTTTTTTCATTCAGAACCACACGTTCGTGCCGGGCTTCCCGGTCATGGCGTGGCCCATGCTGGAATGGACGCTTGACACGCGCTACAAGCATCTGCAGCACATCGCCGATCACGTTGAGCATTCATTTATCGTCTATGGCATGCCAGAATCCCGGATCACTCCGGCACTGGAGGCCCTGGAGCAAAAGTGGCCCACTGTGCGTGCGTTCAGTCTGCCCTCCGTGGGCGAGAATGGTGCGCATCCGCACATTGAGCTTGGCGTCAAGGGCGATCCGGCCTGCGCGGCACAAGCCCTGGCGTTCTTGCGTTCAGAGGCGTTGCGCCTTGGCGGGCGTTTGGACCCACCGATAGCTTAAATTCCTTGTCATCAGGGGTAACCCTAGGTTATCTTCATTTCACGATATGAGATAGAATGAATTTTGCTGCGCTGCGGCAAAATGGATTTTTCACCAATACCGCTTGGGTTTCATGTCACAACCTACTGATCTAGCGCCACTTGCCCCGACTGCCCCGACTAGTGGCGTCTCGGCCATGGCCATTCAGGTTCTCGAACGTGCGACCACGCTGCTTGACGCGTTGGCGGCACAGACTGACCCAGTCACCCTCAAAGAACTTTCCAAGACCACCGGACTGCATCCCTCTACGGCGCACCGCATTCTGAACGATTTGGTGGTGGGGCGCTACGTTGAGCGGGTCGACAATGGCTTGTATCAGTTGGGCATGCGTTTGCTTGAATTGGGTTCTTTAGTCAAGGGGCGCTTGAACGTGCGCGAGGCGGCCATGGACGCGATGCGTGCGCTGCACAGGCTGACCGGTCAGACCGTCAACCTGTCCGTGCAGCAGGGCGACGAGATCGTCTATATCGATCGTGCCTGGAGCGAGCGCTCAGGCATGCATGTCGTGCGCGCCATCGGCGGGCGGGCGCCGTTGCATCTGACTTCCACCGGAAAACTATTCCTGTGCGCTGCCGATCCACGCCAGGTCAGGGCCTACGCGACGCGCACGGGTCTGGCGGGAACGACCCGCAACAGCATCACGCAGCTCGACAAGCTCGAGCGAGAGCTCGCACTTGTTCGTCGCCACGGCTATGCCCGAGATAACGAAGAGCTGGAAATGGGTGTGCGCTGCATCGCCGCCGGAATCCATGACGATTCCGGCAAGCTGGTCGCAGGGCTGTCCGTCTCTGCACCGTCCGAAAGGCTGCAAGACGAATGGATCACCCAGCTGGTGTCCACCGCCCGCAGCATTTCCGAAGCACTGGGTTACGAGCCAGGTATCTCGGACCACTAAACCCCGCGTCACGACACCGGCGGCTGGGTCACGCGCCCACTATTTCAGCGTGATGTTCCTGGCCTTGACCAGATTGCCCCACCGCGTGACTTCTGTCGCAATCAGGGCGCCAAACTCTTCCGGTGTGTCGGCGGACGCCGTCAGGCCATCGGCAGCCAGCTGTGCTGTCATCGCCGGCCCGCTCAACGATTCGCGAATCGCCATGTTCAGCTTGTTGACAATGTCTTTAGGTATCCCCTTGGGACCGATCAAGCCGTGCCATACGGACACCTCAAAGGCTGGATAGCCTGATTCCATGACGGTTGGCACATCGGGCAATGCAGCCAGGCGTGTGGCGGTCGTCACGGCAAGCCCCTTGAGTTTGCCCGACTTGACATGCGGCACCGTCGAGGCGACGGTGCCGAAAATCACTTGAACCTGCCCGGCAATCGTATCTGTCAGAGCAGGCGAAGTCCCTTTGTAGGGGACATGCAGGACATCGATGTCTGCGGTCGTCAGGAAATATTCTGTCGCGATGTGTGTGATGCTGCCGCTGCCGGCAGACGCGTAGGCGAGTTTGCCGGGTTCCTTCCTGGCCAGGTCGACAAAGTCTTTCAGCGTGTCGATGTGTGCAGCGGGATTTGCCGCGATGACAAAGGGCCCGCTGGCCAGTCGGGCGATCGGCGTGATGTCCTGCACCGGGTCGAACGACAGCTTGTACAGGTTGGCGTTCACGGTATAGCTGGTTGCCGCCAGGAACAATGTGTAGCCGTCGCCCGGGGACCGGAGTGCAATTTCAGCGCCAAGGTTGCCCCCGGCACCCGGCCGGTTTTCAACGAAGACCGTCTGGCCAAGTTTTTGGGTCAATTTCTGGGCGACGATACGCGCGATAAAGTCCGAACCCCCGCCCGGGGCAAAGCCCACGACGATTTTGATGGGTTTGGTGGGGAAATTTTCGGCCGTCTGCGTTTGCGCTTGCGCGCCCGGAGCCAGCAGGGCGCAGGACAGGGCAAGTGCGGCGCCGACCCGTGGCAACAGGCATTGGAAACGAGTGCGTGTCATTGAACCTTCCTTTTAAAAGCCCGAGAACGGACCCGGGCACACCCGCGGCGAAGCCGGGGCAACAGTCATCAAAGTTTAACGAGAGTCCGGTAAATTTGTTTGGACGGTTCCCTCGACCGCATTTTCAGTAAAAACAGTTCTAAATTAAAAAAATTGTATCTTTTTGTGCACTGCAGCAAAAAAGTTGTTGACATTCCGGTACGCATCCGTAAAATAGAAATTGTGCACTGCAACAAATTTAATCTGCGGTGATTGAACCGCTCGTTATCAAACTCAGGAGAAACACCATGTCCGCCATTCCCCAGCAAGTTTTGAACAGTCAGAAAGCTGCCATTGATACGCTCGTGGCGATTCAGGGCTCCGTATTTGGTGGCTTTGAGAAGCTGGTTGACCTGAACCTTAAGGTCATGAAAGCCACGATCGACGAAGTCTCGCAAAAATCGCAACAAGTTTCCAGCATCAAAGATGCTCAGGAAGCCCTCAGCATGTCTTCAGCCCTGGTTCAGCCTTCGGCCGAAAAAGCCATGGCTTACAGCAAGCATGTGTATGACATCGTTGCTTCGGTTCAGGCTGATCTGGCCAAACTGAGCGAGTCGCACATTTCGGAAGGCAAAAAGAACGTGAGCGATGCGATTGAGCAATTCACAAGCAACGCTCCTGCCGGTTCGGAAAGTGCCGTTGCGATGCTGAAGTCGTCCTTGGCTCAAGCCACCAGCGCCTACGATTCGATGACGCAAGCTGCCAAGCAAGCTGCTGAAACCGCTGAAAAGAACCTGACCGCTGCCGCCAGCGCCACGTTCAAAGCTGCGAACGAAGCTGCTGATTCTGTCAAATCAACCGTGACGCGCGCACGTCGTTCGGCCTAATCATCCGATCGGTTTAAATGCCCGCCGGAAGTCTCGGCGTGCCAGGCAGGCCACCCTCGGGTGGCCTGTTTGCATTCGGCTTGTCGTTGTCTGTGGACGGCTCGGGGCCACGCGCGAATCACCCTGCGAACAACGGTGTCAGGGCAGTGCGTTGCGAATTTCGCGCACACAGTCCCCGACCAGACCGGGGCCGCGGTAAATGAGGCCCGTATACAGTTGCACAGCGTTGGCGCCTGCCTGCATTTTCTCCAGGGCCTGACGACCCGACAAGATCCCGCCGACACCGATGATGGCCAAGTCCGGGCCAAGCTGCGACCGCAGTCTGGAAATGACTTCCAGTGAGCGCTCGTGCAAAGGCGCCCCCGACAAGCCGCCTGCTTCTTGAGCGTGGGGCATGCCCTGAACGGCGGCCCTTGCCAGCGTGGTGTTGGTGGCGATGACGCCATCAATGCCATGACGCGGCAGGACCTCGGCAATGGTGTCGATTTCCGCTTCTGTCAGGTCTGGGGCGATCTTGACCACCAGGGGCACTCGCCGTGCGTATTGCTCGGTGAGTCGCAACCGACGTTGTTGTAGCTGCGATAAAAGCAAGTCGAGTTCATGCTCACCCTGCAAGGCACGCAGGTTTTTGGTATTGGGTGAGGAAATGTTGACGGTGATGTAGTCGGCATGGCCGTAGACGCCGTCCAGTCCGATCAGGTAGTCGTCGGCCGCGCGCTCGATTGGGGTGTCGGCATTTTTGCCGATGTTCAGGCCGAGGATCCCGCCATGCTGGCGCCAGGTACTGCGCTGCACGTTGGCCAAAAAAGTGTCCAGTCCCTGATTGTTGAACCCAAGCCGGTTGATCAGCGCCTGCGCTTTGGGCAGCCGGAACATGCGTGGCTTGGGGTTGCCAGGTTGCGCGCGTGGTGTCACGGTGCCGACCTCGATGAATCCGAAACCCAGATTGCCCATCGCGTCGATGTGTGCGCCGTTTTTATCCAGTCCGGCTGCCAGCCCGACGGGGTTGCGCAGGGGCAGCCCCATCAGTCGCGTGGGTGCGAGCACCGTTTCTCGCATCAGGCCGCGCGTCAGCGGAAAGTCGTAGGCGCGTTGCAACCAGGATAGCGTGGCTTCGTGGGCGGATTCTGTGTCCATGGCAAACAATGCCGGACGGACAAGAGGGTAGGCTTTGAAAAGAATGGGCATGAGGCAGGCAGAAAAGGTGGGGTGGGCCCGCGCGTCAGTTGCCGGGGCGCTGACTGCGCCACTGGCCGCCGCTGCGGTATTGTGCGGGTTGAAAGCCCGCCTTGTAGGCCATCTTGGTGCTGTGTTCGATCCAGTAGCCCAGATATAGCCAGGGTAATTCTAACTGCCGACACTGTTTGATTTGCCAGAGGATGTTATAGGTCCCGAGGCTGCCACGCAGATCAGGGTCGTAGAACGTGTAGACAGATGACAACCCCTGATCGAGGACATCGATGATGGACACCATGCGCAAGGTCCCGTCTTCCTCACGAAACTCGACCAGTCTTGTGTTGACGCGGCTCGTCAGCAGGAACTGGCTGTACTGCGTGCGACTGTCTTCATCCATGCCGCCACCGGGATGGCGCATTGTCTGGTACCGGTTGTAGAGGGCGTAGTGTTCCGCAGACCATGCCAGTTCGGCGACGAGTGCGCGCAGCGGTTTGTGACGCGTCCAGGCGCGTTGCTGACTGCGGCTAGGCTTGAACGCTTCGACGTCCACGCGCACAGGCACGCATGCCTGGCAGTCGTCACAATAGGGACGGTAGGTGAACAGCCCGCTGCGCCGAAATCCCTGGTCAACCAGCACGGAGTAGGTATCAGCATTGATGAGGTGGCTGGGCGCCGCCACTTGCGAACGCGCCTGGCGGTCAGGCAGGTAGCTGCACGGATAAGGTGCGGTGGCATAGAACTGCAGCGCGGAGAAGGGGAGTTCGTTAATACTGCTCATGACGGGTTCACGCTTGAGTGAAAACAAAAATTAAAGTCTGCCCAGAGAGGTCCGTTCTCCCCACTGCGAGTCATCCATAAAATGGCACTACTATGATGATACCTGCTCAAGCCAAAAGGACTTGGAAATGGGCTTTGATTGCGTGTTGGCCGCCTGGCGCGCCCATGAACCAGAAATTCACGGCTATCTTGTCCATCACCTGGGGGATGTCTATCTTGCAGAAGATTTGCTGCAAGATACTTTTCTCAAGGCCATGCGCCAGGGGGAATCCTTTTGCTCCGTTGAAAGCCCCCGTGCCTGGCTTTTCCAAGTTGCGCGCAACGCCCTGATTGACCAATCCCGCAGGTTCAGGCCTCAGGACGAACTTTCAGACAGCCTCGCAGCACCAGTGTCTGACGAGCGCGACCCGATTGACGCGCTTGATGCATGTTTAGTGCGAAATCTGAGCGAAATGCGCCCAGAGGATCGCGAAATCATTGAGCAATGTGACCTTCAAGGGGTTAAACAACAATCATTCGCGGATTTGCACGGCCTGGGCCTTCCCGCCGTGAAGTCCAGACTCCAGAGGGCCAGGAAACGATTGCGCGAATCTCTCGTGCTGAACTGTCAGGTGAATGTTGACAATTCAGGCCACGTTTGCTGCCACACACCTCGCTAAGTACCCGTTGACTACCTTTTTATCAATCGGGTGCATCTATTTGGATGCTCAGTCGTCTTCTATGCGTAGGACACTTAAATTGCCCTGTCAAAGGGTTGCAAAAACGAATTCATAGGCATTGAACATGAGCACGCTACGGATCGACTGGCCCCAACGCAGCCCCAAGCTATTCCTGATTGCGGCGGCCATGCTGTGGTTCGGGCTTTATGCGTTGTTGGAACCGGCCTCTGAAGCACTCGTCGCCCACCTCCCTGTAGACGGGGATAGCCATCTTGGTGGCGCCTTGCAGTTCTTCCTTTATGACACGCCCAAGGTGCTTATGCTCCTCACGGGCATTGTCTTCATGATGGGCATGGTCAATTCGTATTTCACCCCAGAGCGCACCCGCGCACTGCTCGCCGGACGCACGGAAGGTGTCGCCAATGTCATGGCTGCATCCCTGGGCATTGTCACGCCCTTTTGTTCTTGCTCGGCGGTTCCGTTGTTCATCGGATTTGTCCAGGCAGGCGTGCCGCTGGGCGTGACGTTTTCGTTCCTGATCTCCGCACCGATGGTCAACGAGGTTGCACTGACACTGCTCTTCGGACTCTTTGGCTGGAAAATCGCACTCCTATACATGAGCCTGGGCTTGAGCATTGCCATCGTGGCCGGCTGGATGATTGGTCGTTTAAATATGGAGGCTTACCTGGAGGACTGGGTACGCAATATGCCCAAGGTCACAGCGATGGCAGACTCCTCGGGGCTCAGCCTTGCAGAACGCGTCCAGGGTGGGATGACTGCGGTGCACGAAATCGTGGGCAAGGTCTGGCCTTACATCCTGGCAGGTATTGCTGTCGGCGCGGGGATCCACGGCTATGTGCCTGAGGATTTCATGGCCTCTTTCATGGGGAAAGAAGCATGGTGGTCGGTACCACTAGCCGTCCTCATCGGCGTACCCATGTACACCAATGCGGCAGGCGTCATACCCATTGTCCAGGCATTGCTGGCAAAAGGGGCGGCACTCGGTACGGTCCTGGCCTTCATGATGAGTGTGATTGCGCTGTCGCTGCCAGAAATGATCATTCTGCGTAAGGTTCTTAAGCCACAACTGATCGCGACTTTCGTCGGAGTCGTGGCTTTTGGAATTCTGATCGTTGGCTATGTGTTCAATTTTGTACTTTAACTTGGGATCAATCATGAAAGACATCAAAGTACTTGGGACTGGCTGCTCAAACTGCAAGACAACGGTTGCCCTGATCGAACAGATCGCGCAGGCTAAGGGGGTTGAGATCACCTTGCAGAAAATCGAAGAAATTCAGGACATCATGGCCTTCGGTGTCATGTCCACACCCGCAGTGGTTGTGGATGGGAAGGTGGTACACGCTGGCGGCATCCCAGCGCGCGACAAGATTGAGCTGTGGCTGAATTAGGTGGCTACAAGTCCATGTAGATCGTATTGACGAAGGAGTTCAACATGTGTGAGCTTCTTGCCATGTCGACGTCACATCCCGCTAAGTTAACTTTTTCTCTGCATGCACTCGCGTCTCACGGTGCCCAAGGAAGCACTACCAGAGACGGCTGGGGAGTGGCGTTTTATCAAGATAAGGACGTCGCCTTGTTTCGCGAACCATTTGCGGCCGGTGAAAGTGCGCTCATTCGTCACCTGGAATCACAAGGACCTGAAACAAACCTCGCAATTTCGCACATCCGGCACGCGACCCAAGGCCCAGCCAAACTGTCAAACACACAACCGTTCACGCGCGAGCTGGGCGGATACACGCATGTCTTCGCCCACAATGGAAACCTGACCGGGATCGACAAACTGCTCTTGCCGACACCAGGTTCATATCGACCTGTCGGGGAAACTGACTCAGAGCAGGCATTCTGTCTGTTGCTAGCTCGACTTTCCGAGATATGGAAAGAAAGAGGGGTGCCCGCACTGGACAAACGCCTGTCACTGATAGCCAAATTTGCTTCCGATCTGCGTGAGCTGGGACCCGCCAATTTTCTCTACGCTGACGGCGATGCCTTGTTTGTCCACGGTCACAGGCGTCTGCAGAAGGACTCACACCGGGCAGAACCTCCTGGGCTCTGGATGCTTACGCGCCATTGTGTATGCCCCATGCCAGAGCTGATCGAAAACACGGGTGTCTCAATTGTCCAGAAAAACGGTACCGCTTTGCTCTTCGCAAGCGTTCCACTGACAGAAGAAGCCTGGTCACCCTTGGCTGAGAATGAACTACTGGCAGTGCGTCGTGGAGAGGTTGTTGCTCGACATCTCCCTAGGTAAAAAAACATGAACCATTCAATGGCATCCGGAACGTACGCAGAGGTGCTTGCACACCACAAGTCAATCGAATCTCTGAATAGCGAATGTTTCTGCATCACGTTAGACGACGATGCGTTGCGCAAAGCACTAGAGTCCGAGATTGGAACGCCAGGGCTATTCGAACTGATTGCAGAGCGCTGCCCCTACTTGTTTTCTGCTCGTCCGGTCTTTATCAGCCTTGCCCACGCCGACCGTATGCAACGTGTCATCCAGGCTATTGAGTCTGTCGTGGCGATGCCAAGTTATCAGCAAGCAGTGTTGGGTCAATCGCCATCACTAGCTCGATCCCCTGGTGACGGATCTTTAGGTGTGCTTTTTGGGTATGACTTTCATATTGCCGAGGAAAGTTTCGGCCTGATCGAAATCAACACCAATGCGGGTGGGCTCATGCTGAATGCGGCACTGGCGCGTGCGCAGCGTGCTTGCTGCCCGGAAATGCAAGACCTGATCCCTTCCTTGGACGCGATGGACAGGCTGGGTGAAAATATCGTCTCGATGTTCAGGCATGAATGGACGCTCACCGGACATGAGGAGCCACTGCGTCGCATTGCGATCGTCGATGACAATCCTGAGCAGCAGTACCTGTACCCGGAGTTTCTGCTTTATCAGCAGTTGTTCCACAGGCACGGAATCGATGCAGTCATTGCAGACCCTTCAGCCTTGCGTCTTGAACAAGGGTCACTCTGGCATGACGCGCAAAAAATAGATCTTGTGTACAACCGGTTGACAGATTTTTCATTTGGATCAAACTCGAATTCAGTTCTTCGCACTGCCTATCTGGAGCACGCAGCGGTCATCAGTCCAAATCCACGTACACACGCACTGTATGCCGACAAGCGCAATCTTGTACTGCTCACGGATCCTTCCGAACTAAGCCGACTTGGGGTGGCGCCGGAACTTCAGAACATACTGTTGAACGCTATCCCTCGAACTGAAGTCGTTAGCGCAGTAAATGCCGATCGCCTTTGGAATGACCGAAGACACCTGTTCTTTAAGCCCTATGCGGGGTTTGGTAGCCGTGCAGCCTATCGCGGCGACAAACTAACAAAACGAGTTTGGCAGGATATTTGCAGTGGTGGATTTGTCGCCCAGGCGTTGGTGTTACCTGGCCAGCGCGTCATCTCGGACGATCAGCCCAACGTATCGCTCAAATTTGACCTTCGGAACTACGCCTACAACGGAAGTGTTCAATGGATAGCCGCACGTCTCTACCAGGGGCAAACGACTAACTTTCGTACCCCTGACGGAGGCTTTGCGCCGGTATACGTTGGATAGCTTTTCGATACCGTATGGTCAGTGTTAAACAGTGCGTGAATCAAATCACTTTTGGTCAGCGGTTGTGCTGACCACTTCACTATCAGTAGAATTTTTGACCGATTCCGCAACCTTCCTGGCAACGTCATCTTTTAATTTTTGATCGACTCCGTCCGGCAACTGTGAAACGGTCGACCACAACAAAGGGTTGGTCGGATCAATTTTCATCACTTTGTTCAATGTCAGTGCTGCCTGTTCATACCGTCGTGCTTTGATACTCAACGCTGAATAACTAACAAGCAACGAAAGGTCGTCTGGAAACTTTTTAAGTCCCTGATCCAATGTTTTCTCCGCAAGATCCATCTTCCCTTTGTCAGAAAAATATTTGGCAGCCTCCAGATAAGGCATCACACTGCGCGGAACAAGTGAAATCGCTTTGACGTAATTCAGTTCAGCTTCCGCATCATTGCCCAACCCTGCATACGACAGTGCCAGATTTGCGTACGGATTCCAGCGATCAGGCCAAATTTCACTTTCCAACTTCGCAGTATCCAGAGCCTCTTGGTATTTTTTCTGATGATTGAATAAATTGCTCTGGACGTTAAGCGCCTGTGGAGATTTTGGATCACTTGCAAAGGCAAGGTTCAGGTCTGCCTGCGCCAGGTCAAACTTTCCCTGTTGAACAAATATTTGTGCGCGTTGAGCCCTCGCAATGACATCGTCCGATACATCGTCGTCTCGTAACGCTTCATCCACCATTCTGAGCGCATTCTCATTATCTTTGTTCAGACGGTAATACGAGGCAGCGACTGTCGGCTCCAGTCGCTCAACCAACTTCAACGCTGTTTCCTTGATCAGGTCCGGAATGTCCGTCTGCTTGCTGAAGTCTACGAGTAGCTTATTCTCTGGCAGCACCCTGATTCTGACGTGATACGTGATGTCGTCACCTTTGTGTTTGCCTGTAATCTCACCTGATATTTTTTCTGTTCTGATACCGAAAGTTTCCTGAATCAGGGTTTGTATCGTCTTGAAGTCGATCCCCCCAGCACCTGGCAAAGACGCCAATCTGGTCAAGCTGTCGCCCGACGGATAACCACCTATATTTTTCTTGTTGTTACCGATTGAGGTGCTCGATTGCGCATGAATTTTTGCGACCTCATCAAGAATCTGAGTCGTGGTAATTTCCGAGGTGTAACCAACCTCGGTGAATGACTCAGGAACCTTTACTGAATCAAACGTAATATCAGAAGTATTAAAAGATCGGATGAGTACGACCGAGACAAGCAACAACGCAAAGAGCCCCACCAGCGCGACCGCTGCGTTCTTGATCGTGTCAAAAATCTGATTGAGCGTAGTGAAGTTTGGCTTCATGACTCCATCACGAATGTCTGCGCTATCAGTCTTGTCAACGCCGCGCGTCAATGGCATTTTATTTTTCATGTCACTCGCCATTTTACGCCGTACACCTCAGATCGCATACCTGAGTTGTCAGGTTGATACACACCGACCCGTACGTGCTCATTCGTGACAGCCAGGCCTTTCAGCTAACCCGCCGCCGGCCGACCCGTTGACGTTTGGCAATGAGGCTCAGGTCGATACGGCCGTCGCCAACGGGAGTGTCATCAACAATCTAGCCCAGGTGCAAGGCACAGTCGCCGACATACCCAGACAGGCCAAGGGCGCGTGCAGACTGATACCGGCCATCTGGAAGTGCCCTGTTATAGCCTGCAAGCGGCGAGAAGTAAAACTTCTGTTTGCTTTCGTCATCTGCGACCGGCTCACAACACCTCATACTAACGCTGCTGATTTGCTCTCATGAAAATCGTAAACTCTTCCGAAGGCATGGGGTGGCCAAATACGTATCCCTGAAAAAAACGACAGCCTGCTGTTTCCAGGAAATTGCGTTGCGGCTCAGTTTCAACCCCTTCGGCAATAACTTTTACGTCAAGTGTTTTTCCAAGTGCGAGGATCATGTGGACAATCGCGCAAGCATTGGAATCACCTGGAACCCCATCAACAAAAGACTTGTCAATCTTGATCTGATCAAACGGCAAACGCTGAAGGTAGGATAGGGACGAATATCCTGTTCCAAAGTCATCAAGAGAAAATCGAATTCCACGATCTCGCATTGATTGGATCTTGACGATTGTGTTTTGAATGTCCTTAATTAGTACACCTTCTGTGATTTCGATTTCGAGATGATTTTGGTTGGCGCCGCTGTGAACCACTGCCGAGACTACTTTCTCAACAAAGTCAGTCTCATGGAATTGATGAGCATTGACATTGATCGACAACGTTAGGCGACTCATGAATGGATCGTTTGCCCAAATCACTAGTTGCTCGCACGCAGTGTGCAGTACCCAATCTCCGATTGGTAAAATTAGTCCCATCTGTTCCGCGTAAGGGATGAATTCGCCTGGAAGCAGGAGACCACGAGTTGGATGCTGCCATCGCAGAAGTGCTTCAGTGGCGATAGGATGACCCATTGCATCGACTTGGGGTTGGTAATACAGACGAAACTGATTTTCGTTGAGAGCTATGCGCAAATCCGCCTCCAGTTCGGCATTTTTTCGCGCGACTGCCTGCATCTCGACGTCATAAAATCGGATCGTGTTTCGTCCAGCGTTCTTTGCCGCGTACATCGCCAGATCCGCTTGTTTGAGAACGCTCTCAACGGTTTCGTTGCTTGCTCCAGAAAATAGGGTTAGGCCGATACTTGCGGTTGTGTAGCACTGTTTTTCGTCGACTATGAAGACCTTCCGAAAGGCCATCAGAATTTTTGTAGCAACTCTATCGGTTTCGATCGCAGCAATCTCTGGACTATTTCCCATATATTCGATCATCACGACGAACTCGTCGCCACCCAACCGAGCGACAGTATCAATTTGACGCAAGTTCTCGGTCAGGCGCCCGGCGGCCATTTTCAGTAGTTTGTCACCGGCCTGATGCCCCATGGTGTCGTTGATCGATTTGAAATTGTCCAGATCGATGTACATCAACGCAGCGAACTGATTATCTCGACTAGTCGCCGCTAGTGCTTTTGTCAGCCGATCCGTCAACAGATGACGGTTGGGCAACCCGGTCACGCTATCCCGATAAGCAAGTTCCACAACTTGGATTTCAAGGTTTTTTCGATCAGTGATGTCGCGATAGAACGCCTGAATACAGGGCTGACCTTTGATCTCGACCATGCTTGATGACACCTCAAGAATCAGATCGTGCCCATCCTTGTGATGGTGCGAGACTTCTTTGACCAAAGATCGCCCAGACTCGGCGCTCCGCATGCGTTCGCGTAGCCCAATAGCAGTTTTCGGGGTGTCCAAATCGCTTATGCACATGGCCAAGATCTCTTGTTTTGAATAGCCGTGCATGCTTGCAAATGCCTCATTGACCGCGAGTACATCGCCGTCCGGCGACATGAGCAATATCCCGTCTGTCGCGCGTTCGAACATGGTACGAATTCGCTCGTTATTCTCCTTCTCTGTCTGTTCCCGCCTGGCCAAGGCTGTCAAGAGCTGATTGAAACTTTGCAGGAGAGCCCCGACTTCGCCACGATTATTGATTGGCAGCAGATTTGGTGTGGCGTCGATTTCCAGTGAGTTGTTGAGCGCTTCAGTGGCAGCCAGCATGGGTGCGAATTGCTGCCTCAGATGCCTCGACATAAGCCACCAGATCAGACTGCCCATGATGAGCGTAAGAAAAATCGTTACTAGCGCGAGTTGTCTTTGCAACGAACTAACCGGTGTAAATGCCTCCTGCGTTGGCAAGGATGCGATCAGGAACCAGTTGGGGAAAGGGATCCGGGCGGATGAAGTCAGTACTTCAATACCAAGCGAGCTTACGTTGACAGCGGCCCCATCGAACCCTTCAAGGCGGCGATCCAGTACGGGGTTAACTCCGGGTGCCGGGATCGGTTGCATCACCAGCTTTTCGTAGTTGGCGTTTGATGTCGTCGTCACAAACAGTTTATTAACCGGATCGACGATGAGGTATCCGCCACTTAGTCCGTAGCGGCTCGCAACGAAGTTGTCCAGAAAGTTGGTGACGCTTAAATCGGTTGCACCCGTCAGTGCGCCGATCACGTTGCCCTGGGTGTCCCGAATGGGCACCGTCATGGCAAAACTCGGGCTAGCCACTTTTTTGCCAATGACGGCCTTGCCAACCGAGGCCTTGCCATCCCTGAGCGCCGCGGCAACGTGATCTCGATCCAGGTAATTTATACCCGTGCGTCCAATTCTGGGCACCTCGGCTACTGCAACGCCATCAAGGCGCGTTATAAAAGCGCCGGCATTAAAAAGTAGCGTAATTAGGGGGCGCTGATCAAGGTAGACCTGTAGGATTGCAGGCTGTTCGAGCATGGGAAGATTAATACCAACGGCGACGAATTCCAACGCCTTAAGCCGTTCCTCCATGTTGGCATTAATTTCCGCTGCCACGGCTGAAACTGTGGCAGACTGCTGACCGCCAATCAACTGGATAAGGTCGTCGCGCAACAGCCGACTTGCATAGTACGATAGCGACCAGACGCCAAACACAAACGCGGCGACAGTTAAGGCCAAAATCCGAGTCCTCAACGAGTACCAATCGAACCTGCCCAGTTTCATGACGGTTGACCCAGACGCATCGCGTTGAATACGATATGAAGCCAGCGTGAGCCTGACGCTGCGCATTCAAGCTCACAAATGTCGTTAATCCCTCCGATGGCTTAGAACAGCCGACGAATAAGTACTGTACCTCTGCTCTGGCTTGTCAGCAGTCAATACCCTGTCCGCTATTTTGACCTTAGGCAAACAAAGGACAAGTACGGCGTTCTGGCCAACATCTGATTTTGCGGCACTTTCGACACATTAAGCGAAAATATGAACAGCGGCAACAGGTCGCCGGAAGTCGATGTCATTTAGGCCAACGGCAGCTTGCGCTGCGTAGCCGCCATATCGGGACAGGGCAACGTCGCGTTCAGACTGATACCAGGGACCTGGAGTTTTTCTGTTATGGCCGGCACTCGTCCAGTAGGGTTCTGCTGCTGGACGTGGTGAAGACAAAGTTCAGCTGGCCGGATGTCTTTATGTGGATTCAGCTCCTGATAGATTTTCGCTTGTGCGCAATGCTATTTCTGGACGTCTAATTTTTACGTACCCCAGTCGGGTCGTAGCCAATCATATCCAGGGCACCGGCGCGTTTTTGCAGCCACCACCCGGCGGACAAGTCCCATTTTTTAAAGTCTTGATTGGCATGCAACTGCTGGGCCACATGGTGAGGCCAGAACGGGTCATACATTGCCTGTCGGCCAATCGCGACAAAATCTGCCTTGTCCTCACGAATGATCGCTTCGGCCTGTGGTCCGTCGAGGATCAGCCCGACAGCCATGGTCGGCATGTTGGCACTGTGTTTGATCCGGTCGGCATAAGGCACCTGAAAGCCCACATCGCGGCCTTGGTTCTGCAGCACCGCGGACAGACGCAGCCCCCCGGATGAACAGTCCACGACATCGACGCCAGCTTGATGCAACTTGAGCGCGAGCACCACGGAGTCTTCAACGTCCCAGCCCCCCGGGCCTCCACCATCTTCAGAGGAAACACGGAAAAACAATGGTTTGTCGGCCGGCCAGTTGGCCCGTATTTCCGCGGTCACCTCGAGTGCAAACCGCATGCGCCCGTCACGGTCGATGCCATAGGCGTCCTGGCGGTCATTCACAAGCGGCGTGAGAAAACTGGCAATCAGATAACCGTGGGCGCCATGGATTTCAATCATGTCAAAGCCAGCGGCATCCGCCCGCCTGGCGGCCTCGCCAAAGCGTTTGACGACCTCTTGGATCTCGTCAATGGTCAGTGCATGCGGCGTAGCATGACCCTCGCCTATGGATAGTGTTGAAGGCCCGACAATCGGCCAGGGTGCTTCGCCGCGCGACGCGTCCTCAGCCGTCAAGGGGCCGTAGCCCTCCCAGGGCCGATGCGTGGCCGCCTTGCGCCCGGCATGTGCCAGCTGGATTGCAGCCAGCGACCCTTGCGCGTGGATATAGTCGGTGATCCTGCGCAGCATCGGTATCTGGTCATCAGACCATAGGCCAAGACAGCCCGTTGTGATGCAGCCGTTTGGCTCAACGGCGACCGCTTCAGTCAGGACCGTGCCAAAGCCTCCGAGTGCGAACTTCCCATAATGAACCAGATGCCAGTCAGACGCATCACCATTGATGGCTTTGCATTGCATCATCGGAGCAAGAACAATCCGGTTAGGAAAGGTCACACCTCGGATTTTGAATGGACTGAACAACGCGCTCTGAATAGCGGACATACTGACTCCCCATGGTTTATTATTTTTTTATCTTATTCGATGATTCGAAAATCATCACGAATGACTGCAATCCTCTATGGCCAGAAGCCAGCAGACTCTTCACCGCTTGCCGTACCGGACGACGCGGTCGACCGGCAGAGGGTGAATGAGAAGCGGACAAAAGGACCAAAAATTCCGCCATCGCCAACAGGGATGGTTCTGGCATCAAATATTTGACTAATAGACATAAGGGATCAGTTTGCTTGTCGTCATCTGATATTGCCGATAATCGGCGAATTTTTGGCAAAGCCATATTTCCTCTTGCCTGGATTTTATGTCCAGGAACAGGGCGAGAACGAGGGAGTAACAAAGCGTCAAGGTCCCTTGCGTGTAGAGGCTCCATCCGAACGCCAGAAGAATGACGCCGAAATAGATTGGATGTCGCACATAGCCAAACAGACCTGTCGTCACCAGTTCAGCATTTTTTTTGGGATATGGCAGTGGTGTAAGACTGCGGCCCAAATTCCAGGCGGCGAGCACTGCCACGACGAACCCGAAAGCGATCAGCACAATACCTGAAAAACTGAATAACATCGTGAGCCCCAATGGCCACGCAGGTATTCCGGCGACCGACGCCGGTCCGAAAAGGACAAGCGCGAACAGCAAGCCCTGGATGACCACGTAAAGCTCACCACGCTTTCCTAACATATGCGCACACTCCTTGGGGTAGTACTGCAGGTTGAGCACACCATCGGTGAAAGCAACAACATTTTAGTTTTTATGGGATGGGCAAGGAAGAAGGTTCACGTCCGCAGCACGCCTTCGTGGTCGAGCCATCCAGTCGACCAGCCAACAGCGGGCCCCGTGACGGCCTGGCGCACGTGCGCCGCGAACGCCTCGCGGCCAACGGGTGCCGCGCCCAGGCTAGCCAAATGGTCTGTTTCCATCTGGCAGTCGATCCAGCGCACGCCCTGACGTCCAAGAAAACGCACGAGATGGGCCAGTGCGATTTTTGAGGCGTCCGTTGCCTGGGAGAACATCGATTCTCCAAAAAACATTTGCCCCAGACAGACGCCATACAGGCCGCCTGCCAGTTGGCCGTTTACCCAGGTTTCGATGCTGTGTGCGTCGCCTGCCAGATGCCAGGCTTCGTAGGCGCGTTGCATTTCCGGCGTAATCCAGGTGCCCGGTGCCCCGGGTGATGCACTGCGGGCGCATCCTTGCAGCACCGACTGGAACGCCGAGTCAACACGCACGACGACCTCGAAGTTGCCGGCCTGCTGCGAACGGGCGATTTGCCGCAGACGTTTGCGCAAGGTGTGCGAGACGTGAAATGCGTCGCACGCAAGCACCATGCGCGGATGAGGGGCCCACCACAATATCGGGTCGCCTGTGGAATACCACGGGAAAATACCCTGTGAATAGGCACAGCGCAGGCGCGAAATCGACAGATCCGCACCTGCGGCCAACAGCCCGGGCGGCTCTGCGAATGCTTGCTCGACGGGCGGAAAAGGGGTGTCAGCTAGAAGCCAGGGTAGTCGCACGGAAGTGTCGCCCAGGACCAGGGTCAGTGATGGTGGTGTGGCACGGCGAGTGAGTAATGGTGCGGTCCGAACTTGCCCGTTGTCAGGTCATGCAAATAGTGCTTGAGCGTGGTCGAGACGGAACGAAACGACAGGTTGTCCCAGGGGATTTCATCGAGTCCGTACCAGCGCGCCTCGAGAGTTTCCGGTCCTGGGTCAAGTTCGGGCCCGAGCGCCTGGGCCAGGAAGTAGACATGCACTTGATCGACCTGGGGCAGGTCAATCACCGTGTAAAGATGTCCCAGTTCTATGCGCACACCGGCTTCTTCCTGGGTTTCGCGTTCTGCGCCTTCGGACAGGGTTTCAGCAAGTTCCATAAAACCGGCTGGCAACGTCCAGGTGTTGGCGCGGGGTTCGATCGCGCGCAGACACAGCAACACCTTGTTTTCCCAGACCGGGAGAGTGCCCACCACCATGCGGGGATTTTGATAATGCACCGCGCCGCAATGTTCGCACAGGTCGCGCTCGCGGTTGTCGCCGGGTGGTACGCGTCGGGAAATGGGCGTGCCGCACTGACCACAAAAATTTTGCAGACGTGGCGCGGGAAAGAAAAAATCCGGATCGTTGTTCATGAGGACTATTTTAAGGCTATTTGTATGCTGGCCGCAGTCTGTCACCTAAACAGAATGTGACACGGCAAAAGATTGCTGTCGCGAGGCGATCAGGGCACCCAACAGCAAGACCGACGCCGATAACAGCAACCCTGCGCGCAGCCCGCCCGCGTTGTCGGCAATCCACCCCACCATGGCAGGACCCACCACTTGTCCAATGGCAAAAAGCGTGGTGAAGGCTGCGATGCCGGCTGGCCAGGCTTGCACGGGAAGATTGTGGCGCACCAGCATGGTGGTTGACGCGACAACCGACAGGAAGACACCGCCGAACAGCAAGCCGGAGATAAACACGCCTGCCAGACCGATCGGGCCCGGGGGCAATATCGCCGGCAGCAGCGTCGCCAGCCCGCATAGCGCCGTCAGTATCGCCAGCGACTGTCCACCCTTGAAATGATTCAGCATGCCGGCCCACAGGCGTGACGAGGCCATCACGCCCAGTCCAAGCAGCGAGTAAAAGGCCGTGATCGTGGCCGCAGCCAGGCCCAGTTCCTTGAGCCACGCCACGACAAAGGTCATGTAGCCGATGTAGCCCATGCCAAACATCAGGTAGCCGGCAAGCGCCGGCGTGAATCTGCCCAGCGCAATGTCGGTGGTCGGCCCTTGCGTGTTGCCGCTTGCCGGGATGTGGCGCGCAGCCCGCATGAGCCAAGCTGCCAGCAGGCACAGTGCGCCGAGCGTGATCCACACGGCCTGCCATGGATGGGGCATGGCCGCCCGTTCGGCCCAGTCCATGCATAGGGGAATGCTGATCGCGGACACGACGATACCCAGGCCGCAGCCACCGTAATAAATGCCAAGCAACCATCCCGCCTGCCCCGGATGTCGTGCGCCCAGGCGCGCCGCCAGCAGGCTGCCTGCCACAAAGGTCCACGAACTGCTGATGCCTGCCAGTAAACGCTGGATCATCAAGAGGCCGGTATCGGTGACCAGTCCGGACAGGGTCATGAACAAAGCCGAAGTCAGCACGCCGGCCATCAGGGCGGCGTAGGGGCTGCAGCGCCTGAACAGCCAGGGCGTCAGCAGTGCCCCGATAAAATAGCCCATCGCGTTGGCGGTATTCATGCCGCCAGCCGTGGCGTAGGACCAACCCAGGTCGGCGCGCATGGGCGGCAGCAGCAAGCCATAGGAAAACCGTGTGATGCCAAGCGCCACTGCAGCGCCGAGCGAGAGCGCCATGGCGATCAGCACGGGGTGTAACTGACGCGTCGTGTTAGTCATGCGCCCGCTCGGCCGGTGGCGAGACGACCGACGTGGTGGCAAGTTCCTGTTTGTGAGGCCGGGCGATGAACCCCATCCGCGCAGGGATATCGGCGCAGGCGACGACCTGAAGTGAGGCAGGCGATTGCAACGCGGCGTAGCGTGCCTGTAAATCAAACACCCTGATCGCTGCGTGCGGTGTCAGCGGGGTTAGGTTATCCAGCACCTCGATGAGCGACTGGCCGTCGGCGGTGACCAGTACCTCGGCAAGAATCTGCAGGTCACGATCATCAATGCGTCCGGCACCCAATTCGGTCTGCGCATACAGTTGGCCCGCGTCATCGGCAAACCAGGCGTCAATGCGCTGCACGGTCAAATTGTTATGTGTGATCAAGGCGCCTGTCGAGGGCATCACATGGAGCACGAAGGGGGCTGCATCCAGACGGACATAGACCCGTTGCGGACCGTTCTGAAAGTACCAGGCACCGTCAGGTTCGCGGTCATAGTTGCGCCCGATAAAGCCAAGAATTTGCGTGTTGGTGATGCCGGTGCCCGGACCGCCCTGGTTCGCGTCGCCCAGTGGGTGCAGGCGCCAGTCGCCACGCGCGCTAAGCGACAGCCATCCGTAAACTGCCGGCACCTCTGGCCAGCGCTCCAGGGCGTTGAGTACGGATGGATCCATGCGCGTTAGTCCTTCTCGACCACGACGGGTCGTCGGATAAAAAACCAGAGGAGGCTGAAAACCTGCATGACAACCAGACAAAGGAAAGCAAGCATCAGGGAATGGCCGCGGGCAATGCCTGTCGACTGGAATAAATCGACCAGCAAGCCGATCCCCCACTGGATACTGAAGGCTCCTGTAAACATGACCAGGTTGAATGTCGTCAGGATACGCCCGGCGATCTCCCTGGGGAAGGCGAGAGCGGTCTGGGTCTGCACCAGGATGACCGCGGGCACACAGGGTGCCAGAACCAGCCACAGAACCCAGGAGCCCGGGGTATGCCAGAGAATCATCAGGAGCATGCAAGCCGTAAACCACAGGAACGCCACCATGGACTGCCGTGCCAGCGACACGCCGCGCTTTTCCAGCCACGGGCTGACCACACTCATGGTGACGTAGCTCACCAGCAAGGCGGCATTGAAAACCAGCAGAGTCCGACCGGCTTGCTCGGGTGTCATCAACAGGACCTCGGTCATCCAGGGGCCTGCCCACAGGGACTGCAAGGCGCCGAACGCTCCTGATAAAAAGATCGTCGTGGGAATGACGCGAACCATGGCTGGATGCGAAATCAGTGAAATAAAGCTGGTGGCCTGCGGCCCGCTTGAGGACGGCGCCGGCTGGCGGTCGTGGTCACCTGCCCAGAGGAAAATGGCCACTGCGGCCATGGCCAGCAACACGGCAGCCAGCAGGAAAAAGGAGCGCCATCCGATCCACTCGGCGAGCGCCAGCGCGGGCTCGGTGGCGACCAGCGCACCGGTTGTCCCCGCCACCAGCATCCACATTGCCAGTTGAGGTTGCCTCCTGGCCGGAAAGCAGCGCCGGTAATAGGCGTAGGGCGCCATCAGGCACGATGCCACCCCCATGCCAATCAGGATGCGTCCGACAGACAGCACCCAGAGGGAATGGCCAAGCGAGACAATCAGCGCACCCACAGCCGCCACCAGCAACAGGGCCGATTCCGTGCGACGCGCACCATGGCGATCAAGCGAGATGCCAAGCGGCAGTTGCATCATGGCGAAGGCCAGGAAATAGGCCGACGACAGCCAGCCAAGTTCACCCGCTGAGAGATTCAAGTCGCTGGCAAGCAGCGGTGCGAGTGCAGCGTTGACCGAGCGCAGCGCATAGGAAAGGAAATAGGCACCGGCGAAACTCAGGAAAATGCGCACTGCGGTGCTGCGTGGAATACCGGGTGACATTGGCTGGGCAGGGTGTGTGTTCGACATGAAAGGTCAGGCAATGCGCGGGTCGATGCGGCGATGCTCAGTCGGGTACGGCGCACCCAGTTCGCAGGCAAATACGGGAAAACCCTTGTGATCAATGCCATGACTGCAGGAGGGTAAATGTAACTCAACATTACAACAACCATGCATAATGATCCGCAGCAAATTCTACGGCACACAGGGAGCCCACGCATGACTCAGATTACCGTCAACGGCAAAGCGCACGATGTCGATGTTGACCCGACCACACCCTTGCTTTGGGTGATTCGCGAGCAACTTGGCTTGACCGGAACCAAGTACGGTTGCGGCATTGCGGTCTGTGGCGCCTGTACGGTGCTGATCGACGGGCAGGCCATTCGATCCTGTTCACTACCCGTCAGTGAGGTCGCGGGCAAAAAGATCGAGACGATCGAAGGCCTGGCCACGGACGGACAGCTGACCAAGATCCAGCAGGCCTGGGTCGACAACCAGGTGCCGCAGTGTGGCTATTGCCAGTGTGGCATGGTGATGGCGACGACTGCGTTGTTGCGTGAAAAGCCGGTGCCAACCGATGCCGACATCGACTCGGCTATCACCAATATTTGTCGGTGCGGATCTTTCCAGGAAGTTCGCGCCGCCATTCACTCCGTCGCCATTGCCTGAGGTGAAAAAGATGAATGCACGCGTTTCCAATCCTTCACGTCGACAGTTCATTGTTGGCACGACAGCAGTGGGTACGGGCCTGGCACTTGGCCTGCAATTTCCCCTGTTCATGCATGCGGCCGAGGCCGCGACCACCGCGCCAGAGATTGGTGCCTGGGTGGTGATTGAACCCGACGACACCGTCGTGGTCCGTGTGGTGCGCTCTGAAATGGGGCAGGGCACCATCACCGGCCTGGCGCAGCTGGTCGCCGAGGAGCTTGAATGCGACTGGAAGAAGGTCAGGACCGAGTACCCAACCCCGGGCGAAAGCGTCAGGCGCAATCGTGTCTGGGGTGAGTTTTCGACCGGTGGCAGCCGCGGCATCCGTACCTCCGAACTCTATGTGCGCAAAGGTGGCGCAGCGGCCCGCATGATGCTGTTGCAGGCTGCGGCAGACCAGTGGGGCGTGCCTGTCGCGCAATGCGTGGCAGCCAATAGCGTGATTACCCATGCTCCCAGCGGGCGCACGACCACCTTTGGCAAGATGTCGGTCGCCGCATCCAAATTGACGGTTCCTACCGAGATCCCCCTGAAAGATCCGAAAGACTGGAAAGTCATCGGTCAACCACTGGACCGGATTGACGGCGTGGCCGATAAGGTCACGGGCAAGCAGGTCTATGCCATCGATCTCAAACTGCCCGGCATGTTGATTGCCAATATCCGGGAATGCCCCGTATTTGGCGGCAAGGTCAAGAGTTTTGATCCCACCCAGGCCGCTGGCATGAAAGGTGTCAGGAAGGTCGTGCAAGTTGGCGACAGTGCCGTTGCGGTGGTGGCCGACACCTTTTGGCAAGCCAAGTCTGCGATGGACAAGGTGGCGATCGTCTGGGACGAGGGCCCGAATGCCAAGGTATCGAGCGCCTCGATCAAGGCGATGCTCGAAGAGGGTCTGACGGCCCAGCAGGCCTTCGTTGGTAACCAGCGGGGCGACATCGTGGCCGCCCAGAAGAACGCGGCAAGCAAGCTGGAGTCGGTGTATTTCTATCCATTCCTGAACCATGCGCCAATGGAACCCATGAACGCCACGGCGAAATGGACACCAGAGCGCTGTGAGGCCTGGGTGCCGACGCAGGATGGCGAGGCTTCCCTGGCGGCTGTGATTGCGGCATCGGGCCTGCCTGGCGAGAAGTGCGATGTATACAAAGTCAATCTGGGCGGCGGTTTTGGCCGTCGCGGCGCGTTCCAGGACTACACCACGCAGGCAGTCAACATCGCCAAACAAATGCCGGGTGTGCCGATCAAGCTGATCTGGACGCGCGAAGAAGACATGACGCAGGGCCGGTACCACCCGATCATGATGTGCAAACTGACGGGCACGTTTGATGACAAGAAAAACCTGACGGGTGTGCACATGCGTCTGTCGGGCCAATCCATTCTCGCTTCGGTGCGCCCCGCAGTCGTCGAGCAACAGAAGGGACGTGATCCCCTGGTGTTCCAGGGCGTGTTTGATGGGGGCGAGCACGGTTTTGGCTACACCTTCCCGAATTTGCTGATCGACCATGCCATGCGCAACACACACATTCCGCCCGGGTTCTGGCGCGGTGTGAACGTCAACCAGAACGCGGTCTTCATCGAAAGCTTCATGGATGAACTGGCGGATGCTGCCGGGGTGGATCCAGTCGAGTTCCGTCGCAAATTCCTGGCTGAGTCGCCGCGTAATCTGGCCGTGCTCGATGCCGTGGCGCAAGGAATTGGCTGGACCAAGCCCGCGCCGCCGGGAGTCTTCCGTGGCGTGGCGCAAATGAAGGCCTTTGGGAGTTACGTGGCCGCAGCCTGCGAGATTTCCGTCAAGGACGGCAAAGAGGTCAAGGTGCACCGGATCGTGGCGGCGACAGATCCTGGCTACGCCGTCAATCCAGCGCAAATCAAGCGCCAGGTCGCCGGTTCCTTCGTCTATGGTTTGTCTGCGCTCTTCATGGAAGAGTGCACGGTCAAGGATGGACGTATCGAACAGACCAATTTCCACGATTTTCCGTCCATGCGGATCGCGCAGATGCCCAAGGTCGAAGCCCTCATTATCCAGGGTGGCGGTAAGGAGTGGGGCGGCGTGGGTGAACCAACCATCTGCGTGGCGGCACCTGCAGTGTTGAACGCGTTTTATCGGGCGACGGGCAAGCGAATACGTACTGTTCCGCTCAAGAACAGCGACATCACGCTTGTGTAAAAAAATGCGCATCGGGGCCATCCTGTCTTGTTGTTTGTGGCTGGCTGGCCCCGAGGTGCTTTTTGCGCAATTGGTTACGCAAACGGCTACGCAAACGGTTACGTATACGGGCGATGCGATTCTCGAATCGCTCTCCGGGGTTCCCGCAGACCCCGCGGCAGGCCGCAAGATCGTCCTCAGCCGGCAAACCGGTTTATGTATTCTTTGTCACAGCGTCCCTTTTCCGGAAGAACGCTTTCAGGGAAGTCTGGCACCCGATCTGATTGCCATCGCGGCAACACTTTCCACAGGACAACTCCGGGCGCGCATCGTCGACGCTGATCGATTCAACCCGGGGGTCATCATGCCTTCTTACTACCGAATCGATCATCTGACCCACGTTGCGCCGCAGTTTGCCGGCAAGACGATTCTCAGCGCGCAAGAGATCGAGGATGTCGTGGCATTCTTATCGAGTTTCAAATCATGAAGATCAAACGACGCGCGTTCATTGCCTGGACCGCCGCCCTCGGACTGGCGCCATGGGAGCCGTCCAGTGCCACACCTGACGAGGCCGCGCAGGCCATCAGGCAGATCGCCGGGTCATCCCTGATTAAAAACGGGCGGGTGACGCTGCAGATCCCGCCGTTGGTTGAAAACGGCAATCTGGTTGTGCTCAAGGTCACGGTCGACAGCCCGATGACGCCCGAGGACTATGTCAAGGCGATTCACATTGTGGCAGAGGGCAACCCGCTTCCGAATGTGATCAGTTTTTACCTGGGACCACGCTGCGGGCGTGCCGACATCACCACGCGAGTACGACTCGGCGATTCACAACGTATCTGGGCCGTGGCGCACATGAGCAATGGCTTATTCTTCCAGGGCTATGCCGAGACACTGGTGACAGCCTCCGCATGCACGGAGAATCTGTCATGAGCAAAACGTCCCGCACCATTGTCAGGATGGCGCAACAGGCGCGTCAAGGCGACATTGTCGAGATCACCGCAATCGCCCAGCACGATATGGAGACAGGTTTTCGGCATTCCGAACAAGGTGAGCGCATCGCGCGTGACATCATTCGCACTTTTGTCTGCACCTATAGCGGTGAAGAAGTGTTCAGGGCGGATTTACACCCCGGGACCGGCGCGAACCCACTGATTACCTTCACGACCATCGCCACCGAGAGTGGCACACTCGAATTCACGTGGACCGGCGACGACGACTACCTGGCCGTCACCAAGAGCCAGCTTTCAGTTTCGTGAGGCCGGAGTGCGAATCAGGCTACCGACGCTCCTTGCACGACTGACGGTCCTCTTGCTGCTGAGCGGTATGGGCCATGAAGCCGCTGCGGATGAGGTCGGCTCGGCGCGCCAGTCCGGTTACGCGCACATGTCGCCCGCGACGCAGGCCATGCAGGATGATCCAAGCCTGAATCCCGCCACCTTCTGGCTGCTGGATGGCCAGGTGCTGTGGCAGGACAAGGCAGGCCCTAAAAACCTGTCGTGCGCGGACTGTCACGGCGACGCGGCGACGTCGATGAAAGGGGTGGCCGCCCGTTATCCCAGGATGGTCGAGGGTAAGCTGACCAATCTGGACGGTCGCCTCAATCTGTGCAGGACCATCCAGCAGCAGGCACCAGCCTTCCCGTATGAGAGCAAGCCCTTGCTGTCCCTTGCGGTCTATGTCGGCGCGCAATCCAGGGGGATGCCCATCGTCGTGGAGCAAAGCCCCGCAATACAAGACCACCTTGAGGCGGGTCGCACGGCGTTCTATCAACGGATCGGACAGCTCAACTTGTCATGTGCGCAGTGTCACGCGCAACGAGCGGGAGAGAAACTGGCGGGCAACCTCATTCCGCAAGGGCACCCGACGGGGTATCCCATTTACCGGCTTGAATGGCAGTCTGTTGGGTCACTGCAGCGGCGCCTGCGCAATTGTCTTGCAGGTGTGCGTGCCGAACCCTATGCGTTTGGCGCAAAGGAATTGCTGGAACTGGAGCTGTTTTTGAATTGGCGGGCGCAGGGGATGCCGATGGAAACCCCAGGGGTGCGCCCTTGATTTGATTTTTTTGGAGGCGCAACCCGGAATCGAACCGAGGTAGGCGGATTTGCAATCCGCAACATAACCACTCTGCCATTGCGCCAGTACGAACTGAAAGGGGGAAGCAATTAAATGCTTCCCCCTAGGAACCTGGAGCGGGAGAAGAGTCTCGAACTCTCGACCTCAACCTTGGCAAGGTTGCGCTCTACCAACTGAGCTACTCCCGCTTAAACACGACGCGAATTGTACAAAAATCTGGAGCGCATTGCAGAAGGATGTGACATTGGTTGAAAGGGAAGCTTTCGTGGCCGTTGCCGTATCTTTCGCGCTATTCAGTTCAAGTACTATTAGCGAAGAACGCAACTATAGCAACAATCCCTATCGTATGTCAATTCCGTCACATTCTTCTCTTTCTGTCACCGAACTTGGCGTCCCGGCCGCGCAAAATCTTGAGGCATTCAACACCCTGGGGCTGGCGTGTCAGGCTCAGCGTGTCGTGACGCTGACGCAGGTGGCGCAGTTGCCGCAGATCTCGGACTTGGCGGCCGTCGCAGGCGGTGCGTGGGTGCTCGGTGGGGGCAGCAACGTGATCTTGCCCGCCCACTTGGCGGCGCTGGTGGTGCATGTGCAACTGAAAGGGGTCAGCCTGGCAGAGGCCCGTCCCGATGCCTGGGTCGTGGACGTCGCGGGCGGCGAAAACTGGCAAGAGTGGGTGTCCCGGGCAGTAGACTGCGGCTGGGATGGTCTTGAAAACCTGGCGCTGATCCCCGGCACGGTGGGTGCCGCGCCAGTCCAGAATATTGGTGCCTACGGGGTCGAAATCGCGAGTCGCATCGAGTCTGTGCAGGCCTGGAATGTGCCGCAGGCAAAAATGATGACACTTGATGCGACTGCCTGTGGGTTTCGTTACCGCGACAGTCTGTTCAAGCGCGCGGCACCTGGCACCTGGATCATCACCTCAGTGCGGTTTGTGTTGCCACGACCGTGGACACCGGTGATTGATTATCCTGATTTGCTGAAACAGTTGGCTTTGGAAAAGGTGCCGGTGGCTCAGCTGACCGCGCGTCATATTTTTGATGCAGTCTGCGCGGTGCGTCTGGCCAAGTTGCCTGATCCAGCGGTACTTGGCAATGCGGGCAGTTTTTTCAAGAACCCGATTATTGGTGGCGCACAACACGCGTTGCTGCGTGAACAGTTCGACGGCCTGGTGTCCTACCCACAGCCGGACGGCAACTTCAAGCTTGCTGCAGGCTGGCTCATTGAGCAATGCGGCTGGAAAGGGCGGCAAGTCGGGCCCGTGGGTGTCCATGCCCGTCAGGCGTTGGTTCTGGTGAATTATGGTGGTGCCAGTGCGGTGCAACTGCTGGCGCTGGCCAGCGAGGTCGTGCAGAGCGTGCAGCGTCGGTTTGGCGTCGCACTCGAGATCGAGCCGGTGGTCGTGCCCGCGGCCTGAGGGTCGCCCGGGCAAGGTTCAGAGGCCCAGTACCCTCTGCATGTCGAAGAGCCCGGTGTGTTTGTCTTGCAGGAAGCGCGCGGCGCGCAGGCTGCCTTCGGCGTAGCCCGCGCGGCTGCTCGACCGGTGCGTGATTTCAATGCGCTCGCCGGTGCCACAGAAATAAACCGTATGGTCGCCGACAATGTCCCCGCCGCGTACGACCGAGAAGCCGATCGTGCCGGCTTCGCGCGGACCGGTGTGGCCGTGGCGCGCCCAGGTGGCGATTTCATCCAGCGGTTTGCCCCAGGCGTTGGCCACGGTTTCGCCCATCTTCAGTGCAGTGCCCGAGGGGGCATCGACTTTGTGGTGGTGGTGGGCTTCGAAGACCTCGACGTCATAGCCGGCGTTCAGAATGCGCGCCGCCATGTCCAGCAGCTTGAGTGTCGCATTGACACCGACGCTCATGTTGGGGGCGAACACCACGCCTATCGTTTCGGCAGCCTGGGCGATCGCGGCCTTGCCAGCGTCGTCAAAGCCAGTCGTGCCGATGACCATGTTGACGTGGTGACGCACGCAGGCGTCGAGATGAAGCAAGGAGCCTTCGGGCCGCGTGAAGTCGATCAGGCAGTCTGCCTGCGCCAACGCCGACAACTGGTCTGTGATCAGGACGCCGGAGGGTTTGCCGAGGAACGCGCAGGCGTCCTGCCCGATCATCGGACTGCCGACCTGGTCCAGCGCGACGGTCAGTTCAAGATCGGTTGATTGAGAAACCGACTCGATCAGCATGCGACCCATGCGGCCGCTGGCCCCGGCAATTGCGATTCGCATCATGACAACACTCTTTCTGGCGATGGGTTAGTCAAGTGAGACAGGTGCGTCATCCGGTGCGCCCGGCAACGCGGACGGATCGGAAATTGAATTGCCCATAAGGTTGCTGTCTTGCTCGAGCGACATGCCCGGGATGACTTGAATGGGCAAGGCACCGTCGTCATTGATGGCACGTGTATTGTCCAGCTTAAGCTGGGCATCTTCTCGTTTGGATATCCCGACCTCTTCGCGGGCGAGTTGGAAGGGCTGCAGCTCTGGCTGCTCATCACCTTTCCAGCGCAGCAATTTCTTGTTTTCGTCAAAAAACACCGTCAGAGTGCGTTCTTCAACCACGCCGTTGCCATTGCGATAGAAATAGGGATAGTCCCAGCGGTTGGCGTGCAGCGCACTGGCCAGCATGGGGGTGCCAAGCGCGAAGCGCACCTGGTCAGCCGTCATCTCCGGGCGCAAGTTCGCGACCTGATCTTTGGTGATCCAGTTGCCCTGCTGGACACCCGCACGGTAAGGGAACCCCCAGCGGGAGGTTGTGCAGCCGGTCAGGGCTGTAATAATGGCGACTGCCGCCAGGCCGACGCGCAGGCGCGAAGCAAACTGAGGAAACTTGGACACTGCCGGGCCCCTATTGGATAAACTACCAAAGACGTTATCATAAAGGTTTACACGGTCTGACGTTGGCTGTGTTTCGAATGCTGCCCAGAACCGGCGATTTGTTTTCGTCCAGACGGGGTTGCGGCCCGCATCAGGGGATAAGCCTTGCAAACCGAAAATGATCAGAGCGACCTCAAGAACGTGGGCCTGAAGGCCACGTTTCCGCGCTTGAAGATCCTGGATATCTTCCACAAATCTGGCCAGCGCCACCTGAGCGCCGAGGATGTTTATCGGGTGTTGATTGGTGAAAGCGTCGAAATCGGACTGGCCACCGTGTATAGGGTGCTGACGCAATTTGAACAAGCCGGCATTCTGGCACGCAGCCAGTTTGATGGCGGGAAGTCCATCTTTGAACTCAACGATGGTGAACACCACGATCACCTCATTTGTACCCACTGCGGCCGGGTTGCGGAATTTTCCGATGCCGATATCGAAAAACGTCAGCACAAGGTCGCGCGCGACAACGGGTTTAGGCTCGAGAGCCACGCCATGGTGCTCTACGGCGTGTGTGCTGCCTGTTCCAGCGCCGCGCGCTAGGGTTCCATGAGCTCGCGCGCATGCTGGCGTGTCGTGGCGGTAATCCTGACGCCGCCCAGCATGCGGGCGACTTCCTCAATGCGCCCTGGGGCGTCGAGCTGTTCGATGCATGACTGCGTGGTGCCGTCGGCGTGATGCTTGCTGACCTGGAAGTGATGCTGGCCACGCGCGGCAACCTGTGGCAGATGCGTCACGCATAGCACCTGGTGCCGTGCACCGAGTTCGCGCAAGAGGTTGCCGACGACTTCGGCCACTGCGCCACCGATGCCGCTGTCGACTTCGTCAAAAATCAAGGTCGGGACACGCGCCGCGCGGCTGGCAATGACCGACAGCGCCAGGGAAATCCGTGCCAGTTCACCCCCTGACGCAACTTTGGACAGCGCACGCGGGATCGTGCCCGCATGGCCGGCGACCAGGAACTCGACCTGTTCCTGGCCGTGGGCCGAAGCCTGAGCGGGCTCAAGGGCGACCTGGAATTTCCCGCCCTGCATGGCCAGTGCCTGCATGGCCTGGGTCACCAGGGTACCCAGGTCGGTTGCCGCCAGGGCGCGCACCTGAGAGAGTGTGTCAGCAGCCTGCCTGTATGCGGCCTGTAGCCTGGTGGCCTGTGCCCGCAGGGCATCGATGTCAGCGGTAGCCTGCAAGGCCTCGCGCTCGGCTCGCAGGCTTTCATGGAGCGCGAACAGGGCATCGGGTTCGGCCTTGAACTTGCGAGCGGTGTCAAACACGACCCGCATGCGGTCTTCAACCATTGCCAGGCGTTCAGGGTCAATTTCGACCCGTGACAGGTAGGCGTTGAGATCAGAGATGGCTTCGCCCACGACGATCTGCGCAGATTCGAGCGCATCGTGCACGGTTTGCAGCCCCGGGTCGTGGCGCAGCAACTGGTTGATGCGTTGCACGGACTGCGATAGGCGGTGATTGACCGAGTCGTCGTCTTCATCCAGTGCCGTCAGCGTCTGCGCGGCGCCGTCGAGCAGCGACTGACCATGGGCCAGGCGAGTGTGTTCGGCCGAAATTTCTTGCCATTCGCCTGACTGCAGGGCCAGTCTGTCAAGTTCGGAAGTTTGCCACTCAAGTTTTTCGCGTGCGAGCGTGAGAGCGCTGGCATCTTGCTCGGACAGCGCCAACTGGCGTTCAACGGTGCGCCAGGCCTTCCAGGCCTGAGTGACGCGTTGGCGCAGGGCCTGGTGACCACCGTGGGCGTCGAGCAGATCGCGCTGATTTTCACTGCGCAGCAGGCTCTGGTGCGCATGCTGACCGTGAATGTCAACCAGGTGCTCGCCGATCTCGCGCAATTGCGTGACGGTGACCACCGATCCGTTGACGTACGCCCGGCTGCGCCCCTGCGCGTCGACGACGCGGCGCAGGATGAGTTCATTGCCGGCCTGCAAATCGTGCTCGGTCAACCAGTCGCAAAGCGAGGCTGGCGCGTCAAAGACCGCGCTGATTTCAGCGCGCGCTGCACCCTGACGCAGGACGGTCGAATCGGCGCGTTCGCCTAGTGTGAGCGCCAGGGCATCAATCAGTATCGATTTGCCGGCACCGGTTTCACCCGAAAAAACAGTGAAGCCCTGGTCAAAGGTGATGTCGGCTTGGGCAACGATGACAAAGTCGCGGATATGAAGTGCGCGCAGCATGCGTTATTCCCCGTGGTCGTCGTCACCACGCGGCAGGCGGTTCCAGTCCAGTTTGCGGCGCAAGGTGGAAAAGAAGCTGTAGCCAGTCGGATGCAGGAAACGGATGGTGTGCGGCGCGCGCCGCACGACGATACGGTCACCAGGCTGGAGGTCGGACCAGGTCTGCATGTCAAAGTGCACACTGGCGCCCGCACCCACGCGGGCCATCGCCGTGAGGGTCATGTTAAGCGTTGCGTTGGCTGGAACCACGATGGGGCGGTTCGACAGCGTCTGTGGGGCCACCGGCACGATGACCATGGCATCGGCTTCCGGGTGCAGGATGGGGCCCGACGCTGACAGCGCGTAGGCGGTCGAACCGGTGGGCGTGGCCACGATCAGACCGTCGGCGCGCTGGGTGTACATGAAGGTGTCGCCAATCTCGACCCGGACTTCGATCATTCCGCCCCGACCGGCGCGGCTGAGCACGACATCATTGAGGGCCGTGGCGGCGAACATCCCGACATCGCCGCGCCAGACGCTGCCCGCGAGCAGCATGCGCTTTTCGGTTTCGTAGCGACCCTGCAGCAGGGAAGTCACCGCCGCCGCGGCATCTTGCACGGGGATATCGGTGATGAAACCGACACGACCGTGGTTGATTCCCACGACAGGCACGTCGAACGGTGCCAAGTGACGCGCGGCCCCCAGCATCGTGCCGTCGCCACCCATGACAACGGCCAGGCTGGCGCGATGGCCTATTTCCGCAAAGGTGGCGCTTGGGTATTCAGTCACGCCCGTGTGGCTGGCGGTGTCTGACTCAATCAGCACCGCACGGCCGGCCTGGGTCAGCAGCCCGGCCAGCGCGCGCAGCGGTGTGTGCAGGCCCGAGTCCTGATAACGGCCAACCAGCGCAATGGTAGGAAAGTGCATGGGAAGCTC
This sequence comes from uncultured beta proteobacterium, assembly GCA_903821335.1. Lineage (GTDB taxonomy): Bacteria > Pseudomonadota > Gammaproteobacteria > Burkholderiales > Burkholderiaceae_B > Zwartia. The sequence goes on along the minus strand of CAIJKV010000130.1, from coordinate 45,081 downwards.
TGTCAGAGAAAAACTAACCGATTATAGGGGTGGTACAGGTAAAATGGTCGCATGATGGATGACCGTGCGCGCGCGCTGCTCAAAGCGCTGATTGAACGATATATTGATGATGGCCAGCCGGTCGGGTCGCGCACGCTTTCAAAGCTGTTTGACCTGTCGCCCGCCACCATACGAAATGTCATGGCTGATCTCGAAGAAATGGGGTTGATCCACAGCCCCCATACCTCGGCGGGCCGCGTGCCCACGCCACGCGGGTATCGACTGTTTGTCGACACCATGCTGACGGCGCAGCCTTTTGAGCTCATGCCGGCGACCGATGTGCGCGACCTGATGCCCACGGCGGCCGATCCTTCGCGTGCGGTCAACGCCGCAGCGGCTCTCCTGTCTAACCTGACGCAGTTCGCCGGTGTGGTCCTGACGCCCCGGCGCTCGCAGGTTTTCAGGCAGATCGAATTCATCCGGTTGTCGGAAAAGCGCATTCTGCTGATCATCGTGACGCCTGACGGCGATGTTCAGAACCGCATTTTGCAGATGCCGCGTGATTACCCGGCTATTACCCTCATCGAAGCGGCCAATTTTTTCAATCATAATTTTGCCGGCAAATCGTTTGCCGAGGTGCGCCGCACACTCGCGGGCGATCTGGCTCGCTTGCAGGAAGATATTTCGCGTCTTATGCAGGCGGCCGTCGAGGTGGGCGCGCGGGCGGCCGATGAAGTCGACACCGTGGTAATTTCCGGTGAACGCAAACTTCTCGAAATTAATGACCTGGCCGGCGACATGGATCGCCTGCGCAAGACGTTTTCAATGTTTGAGAAAAAAACCGACCTGCTGCATTTGCTGGATATTTCCAGCCGTGCACAGGGCGTGCAGATTTATATCGGTGGCGATTCCCAGTTGGTGCCGACCGAAGACCTGACGGTCATTACCGCGCCCTACGGGGTCGACGGGCGTATCGTGGGCACGCTTGGGGTCATCGGCCCGACGCGCATGGCCTACGAACGGGTGATTCCGATCGTTGATATCACCGCACGTATGTTGTCCAACGCGCTTAGCCATTACAGTTCCGAGCGCTAGCGCGCCTGAAAGGTACATTATCTTGTCCAGTTTTTTCAAGTCACTGTTTCAAAAGCGGTTTTGGCCTGAACCCCAGCGAGACTCGCGGTTGGTGAGCTGGCCCGAGCCCGCCCGGCCAGGTCAGGTTGGGGTCGTCCTCGTCAACCTGGGCACGCCCGACGCGCCCACACCGCAGGCCATTCGACGCTACCTGCGCGAGTTCCTGTCTGATCCCAGGGTCATCGAAATCCCGAAGCTGCTCTGGTGGCCGATTCTCAATGGCCCGATCCTGATGGCGCGTCCGCGCAAACTGGCACCGCGCTATCAAAGTATCTGGATGCAAGGGGGTTCCCCCCTGATGGTGTACACCCGGCGCCAGACCGAAGGCGTGGCGGCCGCACTGACGGCGCGGGGGCATGTGGTCGAGGTCGAGACCGCAATGCGCTACGGTGAGCCCTCGATCGAGCGTGCCATGCTGGCCTTGCGTGATAAGGGCTGCGAACATATCCTGGTCGTGCCACTCTATCCCCAGTATGCATCGAGTACCACGGCGACCGTGATCGACGAGGTCACCCGCGTGGCCAGTCACTTGCGCAACCAGCCCGCCATGCGCTTTATTAAGCGGTTTCACACTGATGCGGCCTTTATCGTGCCACTTGGGGACCAGATTGCGCGCTTCTGGGAAACGCACGGGCGCCCCCAGAAGCTGGTCATGAGTTTCCACGGGTTACCCAGGCAATGTGTCGACATGGGAGACCCCTATTGCCGCGACTGCTACGAAACCGCCCGGGCACTGGCCGCCTATCTGAAACTGTCCGACCAAGACTACCTGGTGACCTTTCAGAGTCGGTTTGGCCCTGCCAAGTGGCTGGAACCCTATACCGAGCCGACCCTTGTCGACCTGGCGCGGCATGGGGTGACGGCAGTCGACATCGTTTGCCCAGGATTCCTGGCTGACTGCCTGGAAACCCTTGAGGAAATCAGCGATGAGTGCCGCGAGGCGTTTATTCACGCCGGCGGCAAACAGTTTCGGTATATTCCCGCACTGAATGACAACCCACTGTGGATCGCCTCGCTCGCCACAATGGTCGAGCAGCATCTGCAGGGCTGGCCAACCCGGCGAACAGGGTGATTCCTTTTTGGTGGTTCCAGGCTCACCCGGCGACGTTCGGGACCGACTGCCCTTGAACCGCTGGCTTTCGCCCCCAGATGGTGGGCAACAAATTATTTTTCCTGGAGAAGTTCCATGACCGCGACCCATGATTCGGCTGATGCACACCCTGACGTCAATCCCAGCGCTATCGGTGCAGAGCCCGCAACCGACGCAGCGCTCGATCCTGTTGCCCAGTTGCAGGCAGAACTGGCGACGGTTCAGGCCCAGGCGGCCGAGCACCGCGACCAGACGTTGCGTGCCCACGCCGAAATGGAAAACGTGCGTCGCCGCGCCCAGGACGAGGTCTCGAAAGCCCGCAAATTCGGAATTGAATCGTTCGCCGAAGGGCTGGTGCCGGTTAAAGACAGTCTGGAAGCCGCACTGGCCCAGACTGAGCAAAGCGCTGCCGACATGCGTGCCGGCATTGAAATGACGCTCAAGCAGTTGGTCGCGGCGTTTGATCGCAATCATCTCAAGGAAATTGCCCCCCAGCCTGGCGAAAAATTTGATCCACATCAGCACCAGGCTATTGCCACCATTCCTGCCCAGCAGGAACCCAACACGGTCGTGCAGACGCTCCAGAAGGGCTACCTGATCGCCGACCGCGTCCTGCGTCCCGCGCTGGTGACCGTAGCCGCGTGATGCCCCGGTGCGCGGTCGTTGGTTCTTGCCTGAATGGTGTAAAAAATGTAGGTTTTTGACTGTTTTCAGGACAAAAACATATTTTTCAGGCTTGAAATCATCGAATTGCGCCCCAGTTATTACCCATCAAAGATTTTCACCCCATTCTGATTCCCAAATAAGGTAACCCCATCATGAGCAAGATTATCGGTATCGACCTCGGCACGACCAACAGCTGCGTGGCAGTGATGGACGGCGGCAAGGTCAGGATCCTCGAAAACGCGGAAGGCACGCGCACCACGCCTTCGATCGTCGCCTATATGGAAGACGGCGAGACGCTGGTTGGCGCACCTGCTAAACGCCAGGCCGTCACCAACCCGACCAATACCCTCTACGCTGTCAAGCGCCTGATTGGCCGCAAGTACTCGGAAGACGCTGTACAGAAAGACATCAAACTGATGCCTTACAAGATTGTCAAAGCTGACAACGGTGACGCATGGGTTGAAGCCCAGAACAAGAAGTTGGCACCTTCACAGGTGTCGGCCGACATTCTGCGCAAAATGAAAAAGACCGCTGAAGACTTTTTGGGCGAAGAAGTGACCGAGGCTGTCATTACCGTGCCCGCGTACTTCAACGACAGCCAGCGCCAGGCAACCAAGGACGCTGGTCGTATTGCCGGCCTCGACGTCAAACGCATCATCAACGAGCCGACCGCCGCAGCACTGGCTTTCGGTATGGACAAGTCTGAAAAAGGTGATCGCAAGATCGCGGTATATGACTTGGGCGGTGGTACGTTCGACATCTCGATCATTGAGATCGCCGACGTTGACGGTGAAAAACAGTTTGAAGTGCTGTCGACCAACGGCGATACCTTCCTGGGTGGCGAGGACTTTGACCAGCGCATCATCGAATACGTGATTGCCGAGTTCAAGAAAGAGCAGGGCGTTGACCTGTCGAAAGACGTGCTCGCACTGCAGCGCCTGAAAGATGCCGCCGAAAAGGCCAAGATTGAACTTTCATCTGCCCAGCAGACTGACATCAACCTGCCTTACATTACGGCGGATGCGTCCGGCCCCAAGCACTTGAATCTGAAAATGACCCGTGCAAAGCTCGAGTCGCTGGTTGAAGAACTGATCGAACGCACGATCGAGCCTTGCCGCATTGCGATCAAGGACTCAGGTGTCAAGGTAGGCGATATTGATGACGTGATCCTGGTAGGCGGCATGACCCGCATGCCTAAGGTGCAGGAAAAGGTCAAAGAATTTTTCGGCCGCGAACCGCGTAAAGACGTCAACCCCGACGAAGCTGTTGCCGCAGGCGCAGCTATCCAGGGTTCGGTGTTGTCTGGCGACCGCAAGGACGTGCTGCTGCTTGACGTGACCCCGCTTTCGCTTGGCATTGAAACGCTTGGCGGCGTGATGACCAAGATGATCGCCAAGAACACGACGATTCCCACCCGCTTTTCGCAGGTGTTCTCGACGGCTGACGACAATCAGCCGGCCGTGACGATCAAGGTATTCCAGGGCGAACGTGAAATCGCAGCCGGCAACAAGACGTTGGGTGAGTTCAATCTCGAGGGCATCCCGCCAGCATCACGCGGCACGCCACAGATCGAAGTCACGTTTGACATCGACGCCAACGGTATCGTGCACGTGTCGGCCAAGGACAAGGGCACTGGCAAAGAAAACAAGATCACCATCAAGGCGAATTCTGGCCTGACGGAAGACGAAATCGAGCGCATGGTCAAAGATGCCGAGGCCAACGCCGAGGAAGACCACCGTATCGCCGAGTTGGCGTTGGCCCGCAATGGCGCGGACGCTCTGGTTCACTCGACGCGCAAGTCGTTGACCGAGTATGGTGAAAAGCTCGAGGAAGCCGATAAAAAGGCGATCGAGGCTGCTATTGCCGACGTTGAGGAACTGCTCAAGAGCGAAGCCGACAAGGCTGCAATCGATGCCAAGGTTGAAGCACTGTCGACGGCCTCACAGAAACTCGGTGAAAAGATGTACGCCGACATGCAGGCACAGCAGGGTGCAGCCCAGCAGGCAGCACCCGGTGGGGCAGGCCAGGCAGGCGCCAAGCCGGCGGATGACAATGTGGTCGATGCTGACTTCAAAGAAGTCAAGCGCGATCACTCGTGATCAGTTGAAGTAAGACTCCACCGCCCGGGGCTCCAAAAGAGCTTTCCGGGCGAGTTTTTTTGATTTGATTTATTCCCAGAGCCTCAGACCATGGCAAAGCGCGACTATTACGAAATTCTTGGTGTTGCCAAAAATGCGTCAGAAGAAGACCTGAAAAAGGCTTATCGCAAGTTGGCCATGAAGTTCCACCCCGATCGCAACCCGGGTGACAAGCAGTCCGAAGAAAAATTCAAGCAGGCCAAAGAGGCCTACGAAATGCTGTCCGATGAAAGCAAACGGGCAGCGTACGACCGCTACGGTCACGCAGGTGTTGATCCCAACGCTGCTGGCATGGCTGGCGGTGCCGGGTTTGGCGATGCGTTTGGTGACATATTTGGTGAAATATTTGGTGGCGCGCGACGCGGTGGCGGTGGCCCGCAGGTCTATCGTGGCGCCGACCTCAAATATTCGATGGAAATCACCCTTGAGCAAGCGGCTAACGGTTTTGATACTGAAATCCGCGTGCCGAGCTGGGAAAACTGCGAGGTATGCAAGGGCAGCGGTGCCAAGCCTGGTACCACCCCCAAGACCTGTCACACCTGTGGCGGTTCGGGCGCCGTGCGCATGCAGCAGGGCTTTTTCAGTGTGCAGCAGACCTGCCCCACCTGTCACGGCAACGGTAAAGAGGTCACCGACCCCTGCGTGTCGTGTGATGGCGTCGGACGTATCCGTCGCAACAAGACCCTGCAGGTCAAGATCCCTGCGGGGATTGATGATGGCATGCGTATTCGGTCGTCTGGCAACGGCGAGCCTGGTATTAATGGCGGGCCGTCAGGCGATCTGTTCGTTGAGATTCACATCAAGGAACACAAGATTTTCCAGCGCGACACGGATGATCTGCACTGTGAACTGACCATACCGTTTACGACGGCAGCGCTGGGTGGCGACATCCAGGTTCCGACCCTGAATGGCAAGGCCGAGATCAGCATCCCCGAGGGTACGCAGTCGGGCAAGACCTTCCGCTTGCGTAGCAAGGGCATCAAAGGGGTGCGTGGTGCGTATCCGGGCGACCTGTACTGTCACGTGGTGGTCGAAACGCCTGTACGCCTGAGTGATGCGCAAAAAGATATCCTGCGTCAGTTCGAGGCATCGCTGAGCGATGGCGGCGAGCGCCACTCACCGCAGAGCAAGTCCTGGACCGATCGGGTAAAAGAGTTCTTTTCCTGATAGGTTTGTGCAGAGTCAACCTTGTGGGCGACTTTGTTCCGACAAAAAAAAGGGCTGCGTTATGAACTGCACCCCAAAAGTTGGACGTCAATCCAACCTTTGGGGTGCTTTTTATTGCAGCATGTACATCATCGATTATTTTTTCTTTTCAAAATCCCCTGCAGCCACGCTGCTGAACGCTGTGGGTTTGAGGTACTTGCGTACCGCGGTGTTGAGCTGTTCCGGGGTCAGGGCGGCGATCTTCTTGTCCATGTCTGCAGCCCAGGCGAAGCTGCGGCCCGTTTCCAGATTGCTCAGCCAGGTGGCAGCCAGCGTGCCATCCTGCGCGCGCGAAAGCTTGCGATAGTTCAGCAGTGCGGTGATGCCATCCTGGACTTCCGCCGGGTCAAAGCCGTCGTTCACCAGCCGATCGAGTTCTTCCTGGATCGCTTTCACAACCCGGGTTCGATTCTCGGGGGCAAAGATTGCGTAGGCCGACCACGAACCGCTTGGCTCGAAAGCCGAGGCGGCCAGGCTGCTGCGCACGTTATAGGACAGGCCTTCTTTTTCACGGACACGGTTCCAGAGGCGCGAGGTTTCCGAGGTGCCGAGCAGAAAGTTTGCCAGAGACAGTGCGGGGTAGTCGGGATCGGTGTCCTGGAGCTTAAGGGGCATCTTGGCGACATAAAACGCATTGGCTTTGTCGGGTGTCAGTGCCTGCATCTGTTCTGGTTTGATGCTGTGGTACGGACTGGGGATGCGCGTGTAAGGCATGCCCGCTTTCCAGTCGTTCAGGCCCTTGACGATTGTCTGCTCAAGCGTGACCGGGTCAAAATTGCCGACGGCAGAAAGCGATACATTGCCAGCACCGTAAAACGTATCGTGAAAACTCACTAGCGCCTCGCGCTTGAGCCCTTCCACTGCGGCAATCGATTCGTCAAAAGTCGGCATGTAGCGGATGTCGTCTTTGGCCCAGGGGCTGTCGTGACGGGCCAGCATGCGTGAGGCAATCGCGGTGGGTTCGGTCATCGAGCTTTTTATGCTCGTGACCAGTTTGCTGGTGTATTCGTCGACCTGGTCTTGCGGGAAATTGGCGTCGCGCACGACCTCGAGCATCAGACTGATCAGAGCATCAATGTTGGCCCGGGTGGTCGACATGCTGATGGTCAGGTCGGTACCCGAGCCGGTCACGCTGACCTCTGCGTTCAGCGCATCGATGCGGTCACTGATCTGTTGACGCGTGAGCCGGCTGGTCCCCTTGAGCAACAGGTCTGCCGTGGCGATCGTGTTGACACGTTGCCCCTTAAGTGAGTCGACACTGCCATTCTGGATGTCCATCGTGGCACGTACGCGATCACCACGCGATTCCTTGGGCAACAGCGCAAGCTTCAGACTGCCGTTTGCAAGCTTGACATCCTTGCGCTGTGTGCGGGCATCGATATTGGCCGGTGACGAGTCAAAGGCTTGCGCCTGCTTGATGTTGGCGTCGCCCGCATAGCCAGTCAGATCCTTTTGCAGGTCGGGACTGGCGGGGAGTGGTGCGCGTACGGGCTTTTCAGTCGGGATGTACTGACCTTCGGTGCGGTTGGACTGCGTCAGGTATTCCTGGCCAACGCGTTGCACATCGGCCAGCGTGACGGCACGGATACGGTCGCGTTCCACGAACAGCATGCGCCAGTCACCGATCGCGATGGCCTCTGACAAGCCCACGCCGATCTGCTGGGCATCGCTAAACATCTGGTCCCAGCCTTTTAGCCACTGACTGCGTACGCGATCAAGTTCTTCCTGCGTGAAAGGCTCTTTCGAGATCGCTTCAATCGTCGTAGTCAGTGTATTGAGCGACTTGGGCTGATCCATGCCGGGTTGGAGGGTGGCACCGAACATGACGATGCCGGGCGCGAACTCATCCATGGTGAAACCCAGCACGCTGGCAGCCAGCTTGGTCGGGACCAGAGCCTTGTACAGACGACCGGAGGGCGTGTCGGCCACGATCATGCTGGCCAGGTCGAGCGCGGCGAAATCTTTGTGGGTAGCCGCTGGCACGTGATACATGGCCGCGACGATGGGCGACCCGCCTACGCGACGCAGCGTCACGCTGCGTTCGCCATCCTGGACGGTTTCAACGGTGTACTCAGGCGGCAATTTGCGCGTGGGCTTAGCAATTTTGCCAAACGACTGCGCAATGTCCTTCAAGGCGTCTTGCGGATCAAACTTGCCTGCGACAATCAGGACCGCATTGTCGGGTTGGTAGTGCGCCCGGTAAAAGGCCTGGAGTTGAGCGATATCGACGTTTTCAACGTCAGAGCGTGCGCCGATGGTGGTTTTTCCGTAGTTATGCCACTGGAACGCGACCCCAAGCATTTTTTGCCACAACATCTGGAAGGGGTTGTTTTCGCCGCTTTCCATTTCGTTGCGTACCACCGTCATTTCGGTGTCGAGATCTTCGCGCCTGATCGTTGAGTTGATCATTGCGTCGGCCTGCCAGCTCAGGTACCAGGCGAGCGTGTCGGGGCTGGCGGCAAAACTGGCGTAGTAATTCGTGCGGTCCATGGAGGTCGAACCGTTGGCCTGCAGACCACGCCTGGAAAATTCACCCAAGGCGTTCGGCGTGGTAGGGGTGCCCTTGAACAGCATGTGTTCGAGCAAATGCGCCATCCCGGTTTCGCCGTAATTCTCATGGCGTGAGCCCACAAGATAGGTCATATTGACGGTGGTGGTCGGCTTGGAATCGTCCGGGGCAAGCAGCACGCGCAAGCCGTTGCTGTCGAGCCGGTATTCAGTGATGCCTTCGACCTTGGTGACTTCAGTGATGCCAGCCGGCAGGGTCTGGGCCCAGCCATGCAGTGCGACAAAAGAGAGCGCGGCACCGAGTACGGCGCGTTTCAGGGCGTCAGTGAACAAACGCATGGGGAATATCCTGAAAAAGAGAAAATAGGAGAGAAAGTGCGGACGTGAACCGGTTGGAGCCTGCCCACCCGATTTGGTTCACTTGGATAGCAGACGCATTGCCTGTTCGATGCCCGAGACGGTCACCGGGAACATCTTGTCACCGATAATGTTGCGAATCAGTGAGATCGATTGCCGGTACTGCCAGGAGGCTTGCGGTTCCGGGTTGAGCCAGACCGATTTTGGCCAGGTGTGCACCATGCGTTGCAACCACTCAGCACCGGGTTCCTTGTTGTAGTGCTCGACCGAACCGCCGGGTTGCAGGATTTCGTAGGGGCTCATGGTGGCGTCGCCGACGAAAATCAAGCGCCAGTCAGCGTTGAATTTGCGCAGGACGTCCCAGGTTTCGAAACGTTCCATCTGCCGGCGGCGGTTGGACTTCCACAGGTGCTCGTAAGGGCAATTGTGGAAGTAGTAAACCTCAAGGTTGCGGAACTCGCTGCTGGCTGCGGAAAATAATTCTTCCACGCGGGCGATGTGGTCGTCCATGCTGCCACCCACATCGAGCAGCATCAGGACCTTGACGCTGTTGTGCCGTTCAGGCACCAGTTTGATGTCCAGGTACCCCGCATTGCGCGCGGTGCTGGTGATCGTGTCATCCAGATCCAGTTCAAGTTCCGCGCCCTGGCGGGCAAAACGCCGCAGGCGCCGCAGCGCAACCTTGAAGTTACGCGTGCCAAGCTCAATCGTGTCGTCGTAATCACGGAACTGGCGCTCGTCCCAGACCTTAATGGCGGTTCGGTTGCCGGCTGATTTGCCGCCTACGCGAACCCCCTCGGGGTGGTAGCCACCATTGCCGAACGGGGAAGTGCCACCGGTACCAATCCATTTGCTGCCGCCGGCATGTCGCTCTTTTTGTTCTTCGAGACGTTCCTTGAACATTTCCATGAGCTTGTCCCAGCCGTGCTTTTCAAGTTCGGCTTTTTGCTCGGGGGTCAGGCGCTTTTCAAATTCCTTGACCAGCCAGTCCAGGGGAATCTTCTTGCCTGGCGGCAATTTCTGTTCGAGACTTTTGTAATAACTGGAAAAAGCCCTGTCGAAGCGGTCAAACAGGGTTTCGTCCTTGACCAGTGTGGTGCGCGCCAGGAAATAAAAATCTTCAAGCGACGGCGGCATCAGGGGCGTGGAAAGCGCCTCGAGAAGCGTCAGGTATTCCTTGACGGAAACCAACAGCTTTTGTGAACGGAGGTGGTAGAAGAAATCAATCAGCATGGCGATTGAGCTGATAAGTCAGGTGGTCGCGGACCTCGGGCCATTCACCCGCGATCACGCTGTACATCACCGTGTCGCGCACGGTGCCGTCGCGGCGCATGGCATGGTGGCGCAATACGCCGTCGCGTTTGGCGCCGAGGCGTTCGATCGCGCGCTGCGAGGCATAGTTGAAATTGTCAGTGCGCCAGCCCACCACTGCGGCACCGAGTTCGTCAAAAGCGTGCGACATCAACAGCAGCTTGCAGGCGGTGTTGACATGTGTGCGCTGCCAGCTTTTTCCATACCAGGTGTAGCCAATTTCGAGACGGGCGACCGAGGCGAGAATGTCGTGATAGCGCGTCGTGCCGATGACCTTGCCCGACACCACATCAAGCACGGCAAAGGCAAGCATGTGACCGGCGACGTAGCCGTCCATTGCAGCCTGGATATAGGCCGTGGTGTCTGCTGGCGTGGGCACCGAGGTCACGCGCAGATTCCATAGGTCGCCATCGCGCGCGGCGGCACTGATGCCGGTTGCGTGGGTCTGATTGAGAGGCTCGAGCCGTACACCGTGCCCACTCAGCGTGCAGCGTACGGGCGGAGACGTGAAACCCTGATCGGTTGCCATGAGGAATGTGTCCTTAGGTTCGGCGTGTGGTGCCGCGTGTGACGGCAGCCAGACGCTCAAGAAGTTGCAGGTCCTGCTCGTTTTTGAGCAGGGCACCAGCCAGCATCGGGATTGACGTGGCGGCGTGGGCGTCGATCTGGGCGGCGCTGACGTCCTCGGCGATCAGCAGTCGCAGCCAGTCCAGGAACTCGGAGGTCGAAGGCTTTTTCTTCAGGCCGGGTGCGTCACGCAGGGCAAAAAAAGTGTCGAGTGCTGCGCGCAGGACATCGGCGGCCAGATTCGGGAAGTGCACATCCACGATGCTGCGCAGGGTGTCGCGATCGGGGAAACGGATGTAATGAAAGAAACAGCGACGCAGGAAGGCATCCGGCAGGTCTTTTTCATTGTTGGACGTGATGATCACCAGCGGACGGTGGACGGCACGGATCGTTTCGCGTGTTTCGTAGACGTGAAACTCCATCTGGTCGAGTTCACGCAACAGGTCGTTGGGGAACTCAATGTCCGCTTTGTCGATCTCGTCGATCAGCAGCACCACCGGTTCGTCCGATTCAAAGGCTTGCCAGAGCACACCCTTGAGGATGTAGTTGCGGATGTCCCGGACTTTCTCGTCGCCCAGTTGCGAATCGCGCAGGCGCGACACGGCGTCGTATTCGTATAGCCCCTGGTGAGCTTTGGTGGTCGACTTGATGTGCCATTGCATCAGTGGGCGCCCGAGCGCACGCGCGACTTCTTCGGCCAGCATGGTTTTACCCGTGCCGGGTTCGCCCTTGATCAGGATGGGCCGTTGCAGCGTCAGGGCTGCATTCACGGCCAGTTTCAGGTCGTTGGTCGCCACGTAGCGGTCGGTGCCGTCAAAACGCTGTGGCAGGGTAGGGGTCGGGGTGGAAGAGGTCATCGGTTGCCGTGAAGGTGGGGGGGGTCGCAGGTGAAAACAGATTGTAAGAGTCTAATCTCTTCGATTATCGTACAATCCCATCGTTTTGCGGCCGGGTGCATCCCGGAACCTCAACTGTCAGACCAAGAACCCTTTGATGAAGTCGCCGATCAATATGTCCAACTTCAAGATCCACAGCATCAGCCCCGGCCGTTTGCTGTCGAGCACCCTTCCCGCCTTGGCCTTCGTGGTCTCCTGTGTGGTCGCCACCTCGGCGTTCGCGGCCGATGCGCTGGTGGGTAATGCCGAGAACGCCAAAGCCAGTAAGGTGTCCATGTGTATTGGTTGCCATGGCATCCCTGGTTACCGTGCCAGTTTCCCTGAGGTCTACTCGGTGCCGATGATCGCTGGCCAGAACCCCGATTACATCCAGGCCGCGTTGCGTGCCTACGCCACCGGCGAACGTACCCATCCCACGATGGACGCGATCGCTCAAAGCTTGTCGGATCAGGATATTGCTGATCTGTCGGCTTATTACTCCAACCTAAAATAATCAGGGGGCCATATGAAACATCTTTCGCTCGCCCTCGTCGGCGCAACGTTCGCACTGTCCGCCGGTCTGACCCACGCTGCCGACCTGGCGGCTGGCAAGGCTGTCTGGGAAAAAGTCAATTGTGCCTCGTGCCATGGTCCTGACGCCAAGTCTCCTGTCGCGCCCGCCTATCCGATCCTGGCTGGTCAGCATGCGGACTACCTGATGCACGCACTGACAGCCTACCAGCGCGGCGCCAGCGGCGCGCCTGTGCAGGCTAATGGTCGCAAAAACGCGGTCATGGGTGCTTTTGCCACCCAGTTGTCCAAGCAGGACATCGAAAACGTGGCGGCCTGGCTGTCCGCGCAACCTGGCCCGCTGGCCGTTCGCAAGTAAGCCGCAAACCTGCCCGGGTTCCGAGGCCTGGTTGCAGTCACCCAAGAAAAAACCCGCATAGTGAACTGCACCCCAAAAGTTGGACACCAATCCAACCTTTGGGGTGTTTTTCATGAGTGAATGCAACCACATCGCGCCCGAGTCCTTAGTCGCGGCTGGCGCGCTGCCTGATCAGTTCAATGTAAGCGTCGCTGTCGAGCGGTGTCCCCAGGCGCTGTGACTCCCAAACAACCTGACCCAGGCATTCCATAATTTCGTGCACGGCTTGATGCGGGTCGGTCCGCGAGGCGAGGGTTTCGTAGGCTTGCCGAATCCCGCGCGGGTGGTCAATGGATAGCTGTTCGGCGATCGCAAGATGCATCGACAGGTGCAAGAAAGGATTGGTTCGCCCGTCTTCCACGCTGAACTCCTGTGTCAGAACTTCGGGATGTTCCATGTCGGCGTGGTATTCCGGGTGCTGTTCAAGCCAGCCGAGCGCCATGGCTTCCAGGGGGGTGAGCACCTCGTGTGCGCGGTGCTTGCGCCAGGTCTCGACAAAAAACTGGCGCACCTGATCGCGCGAAGGATTAAACATGCGGGGTGCCTGGACGGGTGAGGTGGATTTGTGGGTGCGTGGCTGACAAATTCGATTTTACCTGCGACATGTCAACGATGCGCCAGTCCCGGACGTGGCAATCGTCGTCGCAGGAAGCAAAATCAAACATGCAGGATAATATGAGATGCTGTGCCTGCGGGTTCGCCACTGAAACTCAGGTCGAACCTGAGATCTCGTCATCGTCTACACCGTCACCGGAGCACGTCATGCCCTACCAGCACATCAAGGTCCCGACCGAGGGTCAGAAAATCACCGTTAACGCGGATTTTTCCATTAACGTGCCTGACGAACCCATCATCCCCTTCATTGAAGGTGACGGGACGGGCGTGGACATCACGCCCGTGATGATCCAGGTGGTCGATGCTGCGGTCACCATGGCGTACGCTGGCAAGCGCAATATTCACTGGATGGAAATATTTGCGGGTGAGAAGGCCACCAAGCTCTATGGCCCCGATGTCTGGATGCCTGATGAAACCCTGGCAGCGATCAAAGAGTTCGTGGTGTCGATCAAGGGGCCGCTGGACGCGCCAACCACAGGCGGCATCCGTTCACTGAATGTGGCGTTGCGCCAGCAACTTGATCTGTATGTCTGCCTGCGCCCGGTGCGCTACATCATGGGTGTGCCGTCGCCCCTGCGTGCGCCGGAAAAGACTGACATGATCATTTTCCGTGAAAACTCCGAGGATATTTACGCTGGAATCGAATTTGAAGCGGAATCGGAACAGGCCAAGGCATTGATCGGGTTCCTGCAAAACAACCTGGGTGTCACGGAACTGCGCTTTCCCGTGACGTCAGGCATTGGGATCAAGCCCGTGTCACGAGAAGGCACCGAGCGTCTGGTGCGCAAGGCGCTGCAATACGCCATCGACAATGACAGAGAGTCGTGCACGATCGTGCATAAAGGCAACATCATGAAGTTCACGGAGGGCAGCTTCCGCGACTGGGCCTATTCCTTGGCCAAGAATGAGTTCGGCGCCCAGCAGATCGATGGCGGACCGATGTGGAAATTCAAGAATCCCAAGACTGGCCGTGAAATTATTCTCAAGGACGTCTATACCGATACTTTCCTGCAGCAGATGTTGCTGCGACCCACTGAGTACGACGTCATCGTGACCCTTAACCTGAACGGTGATTATCTGTCTGACGCCCTGTCGGCACAGGTGGGTGGGGTGTTTATTTCTCCGGGGGCCAACCTGTCCGACTCGATCGCGATGTTCGAGGCGCTCAACGCTGCTTCGGCCAAGTACGCGGGTAAGGATTACGTCAATCCTGGTTCAGAGTTGCTGTCGGCCGGCATGATGTTGCGTCACATGGGCTGGACCGAGGCCGCCGATCTGATTATCACCAGCATGGAAAAGACCATTCTGTCGGGAAAGGTCACGTATGACTTTGCTCGCCTGCTCGAAGGTGCCGAGCAAGTGTCGTGCTCAGGTTTTGGTCGGGCGATGATTGAAAATATGTCCAGCGATGACTGACATGGGTGGAGGCAAGGCCTCTTCCGGTTGATTCATTTTGGTGCAAGTGACCGGGTCAGGCCGAGTAATCATTCGCATTAATAAGTAAATATTCGTCTTATTTGCCCTGAACTAGGGCATTCCCTGATGTGTATATCACGATGCTGGTGCAGAATTCGGTTCATGCAGGTGAGGGAGACAATGTCCGAAAAGGACAAGCCGGCATGTTCGGCAATAATAATAAACAGGCAGTGGCTCTAAATAAAAGCAAATCGCGCAACGGCTGGCACTCACGTGTCGGCCGTTGTCGCTTTCAACATCCCTTTCGCGCGCAGGAACCCGCCATTCGATCTCAGGCACCACGATTTCTGCGTTACTGGCGAGGCAATCTGATTGTGATTGCCTTGCTATTGACTGTGTGGTGGCTGGTCACCTTCGTGCCGGCCTATTTTGCCCGCAATCTGTCTGAAGTGTTCCTGTTCGGCTGGCCTTTTTCGTTCTGGGTGGCGGCGTTCGGGGCGCCTTCGGCCTACCTGGCGATGGTGGGGTTTTATGCCTGGCACATGAACAGGAAGGATGCACGACTGCGTCGCCCTGACGTGGACGCCTAGATGCTGACTGGCGAAAAAATACAAACAGAATTCAAGTCCCGGTTGTGGCGAGGCTACGTGCTTTATGCGTTCGGTTTCGCGCTGTTGATCCTGATCTTGGCACTGCTCGAAGTCGTGGGAATGCCCCGCCAGTGGATTGGGTATGTTTTCTTGCTGACAACCGTAGCCTTGTATGCCGGGATCGGCATCGTGTGCCGGACCTCTGATCCGGTTGAGTACTACGTGGCAGGGCGCCGTGTGCCCGCCATCTATAACGGCATGGCGACGGCCGCCGACTGGATGTCGGTGGCCTCCTTCATTGGTGTGGCAGGCACCCTGTACCTGTCTGGGTATAACGGCCTGGCCTACATCCTGGGCTGGACCGGGGGCTACGTGCTGGTGGCGTTCTTGCTGGCGCCTTACCTGCGCAAGTTTGGCCGCTACACGATTCCTGACTTCCTGGGCGCGCGCTTTGGCGGCAATTTGCCGCGACTGGTTGGCGTTTTCTGCGCGGTGTTGTGTTCATTTACCTATCTGGTCGCACAGATCTACGGCGTAGGTATCATTACGACACGCATGACGGGTATCTCCTTCGAACTGGGGGTTTTCGTGGCGCTTGGCAGCATGCTGGTCTGCTCATTCCTGGGCGGCATGCGTGCGGTGACCTGGACACAGGTGGGCCAGTACATCATCCTGATGATCGCGTACCTGGTGCCCGTGATCTGGCTGGCAGTCAAGCAAACGGGCGATCCGGTGCCCCAGATCGCTGCCAGCGCAGTACTGCAGCAGGTGACGGAACGCGAACGAGAGTTGACCTACGATGTCAAAGAGCGTGACGTCCGCCTGGTGTGGCAGCGGCGCGCCGAGTCCATGCAGGAACGGATCTCAGGTCTGCCAGGTTCATGGACCACTGAAAACCAGCGTTTGCGTCTGCAACTGTTGCGGGCACGCGCCAACGATGCGTCCATGGTCGATATCCGCTCGCTTGAACGCGAGGTCGAGACATATCCCGCTTCGGTTGAAGGCGCGCGCACGGCGTGGTCAAAGGCCCGAGACGACTTTGCAGCAAGGGCCTCGCCCCCCGTTTCGCACGCTGAACCCTTCGCGGGCAAGACACAAGAGGCGCGCGACGCGGCACGCAACAATTTCCTGGCACTGGTGCTATGCCTGATGCTTGGCACCGCGGGGTTGCCCCATATATTGATGCGCTCCTACACCACTTCCTCGGTCAGCGAGGCGCGCCGGTCGGTGTTCTGGTCGCTCCTGTTCATCCTGGTGCTCTACTTGACCGCGCCTGCGTTGGCGATTCTGGTCAAGAATGAGATTTATACCAACCTGGTTGGCATGCGGTTCGCCGATCTTCCCTCCTGGGTGCATGCCTGGACAGCGGTAGACCGATCGTTGATCGACATTCTGGATGTCAACCAGGATGGCATTGTCCAGCTGTCGGAAATCCATATCGGTGCGGACGTCGTGGTGCTGGCCGGCCCGGAGATCGGTGGGCTGCCCTACGTCATCTCGGGCCTGGTGGCCGCTGGTGCACTGGCCGCAGCGCTGTCGACTGCGGATGGTTTGTTGCTGACGCTGTCGAATGCGCTTTCCCACGACATGCTGTTCAGGATTGTCTCGCCCCACATGGGGCCGGGGCGCCGCGTGATCCTGTCCAAGGTGCTGTTGCTGGTGGTTGCCTTTGCCGCGGCATGGGTCGCGACACGCACGCCCGCCGATATCCTGTTCCTGGTGGGGGCCGCCTTTTCGTTTGCCGCGTCATCGTTCTTTCCGGTTCTGGTCATGGGCATTTTCTGGCGACGCGCCAATCGTTGGGGGGCCACCCTGGGCATGCTGGCAGGTCTGGGAGCGACGTTCGCCTACATGGCACACACCCAGCCGTGGCTGCGCGAATTGCTGTATGGCGTGTCGCGCAGTGCCCCGGTTGACTTATGGTGGGGCATACAGCCCATTGCAGCCGGCGTGTTTGGCGCGCCAGTGGCGTTCGTCGTCATCGTGTTGATGTCTTTGCTGACGCCGCCCCCCGATACGGCAACGGATCAACTGGTCGACTTTTTAAGGCAGCCTGACTAAGACGACCAGACTAAGACGGCCTGAGTAAGGCGACCAGACTAAGATGACCAGACTAAGACAGCCTGAGTAAGGTGGCCTGATTAAGTCAGCCTGATGAGTGCCAGCAGGGCGCCACCACCACCTTGTGCCGCCGGTGCGGTCGCGAGCGCCTGGATCGTGCCCATCTGCACCAGCCAGTGCGCGACACGATTCTTGAGTACGGACTGCCCGCTGGCTGACCCGTAGCCCTTGCCATGAATGACACGCACACAGCGCGTGCCATGCTGGCGGCTGGTGTCAACGAACCGCGCCAGGGCGGCACGTGCCTCGTCCGTAGTCATCCCGTGCAGATCCAGTTGCGCGCCGACTGGCCAGTACGCCATTTTAAGTTTTCTGAGCGTGTCCGGACCCACACCGGGCGCGGCATACGAAATGTCTGCCTGCGGATCGGTGTCGATCGCTGTCACCGGCGCGTAACCGTCCGAGATCGCGTCGACAGTATCTGGCAAAACACCCGTAGCGCGCTGGCGCCGCTGCGCCACCTGGTCAGCCTGGCTGGAAGCCGGCGCGACGCCATGCAAAAGGCGTGCCGAGGTCTTGAGGGGCTCAACCCACTGGGTGGCGCGTGCAAAGAGCCTGGCAGCGACCTGAGCCGCTTGTGGGTCGGGTGAGCCGGCTGCCTGCGCTGCCTGCGCCAGTTCCTGTTTGCGCGCAGCCTGGGTCGCCTGGGCCGCCTTGTGCAGGCGCTTGAGGTCGGCCAGGCCGGCTTTGTTACTCCGCATTCTCCAGCCAGCGCTGGGCGTCAAGGGCGGCCATGCAGCCTGTGCCGGCACTGGTGATGGCCTGGCGGTAGACGTGATCCTGAACGTCGCCGGCGGCAAAGACGCCCGCAACGGACGTCATGGTGGCCAGGCCCGCCAGACCACTGCGCGTCACGATGTAGCCAT
This sequence comes from uncultured beta proteobacterium, assembly GCA_903821335.1. Lineage (GTDB taxonomy): Bacteria > Pseudomonadota > Gammaproteobacteria > Burkholderiales > Burkholderiaceae_B > Zwartia. The sequence goes on along the minus strand of CAIJKV010000130.1, from coordinate 26,714 downwards.
TGGCCATGTCGAGTTTGCCTTCAAAGATGGAGGTGTTGGGCTGGTGACCGATGGCGATGAACGCGCCCGTCACGGCCAGGTCCTCGGTCTGGCCCGTATCGGTGCTGCGCAGGCGCACGCCTGTGACACCCGACTGGTCGCCGAGAACTTCGTCGAGTTCGCGAAAAACGGCTAGTTTCATATTACCGTTGGCGACTTTGTCCATCATTTTATCGATCAGGATGGGTTCAGCGCGAAACTTGTCGCGGCGGTGCACAACCGTGACGGTGCGGCAGATGTTGGAAAGGTAGAGTGCCTCTTCGACAGCGGTATTGCCGCCGCCGACCACCACCACGTCCTGGTTCTTGTAAAAGAACCCGTCGCAGGTCGCGCAACCTGACACGCCACGGCCCATGAACGTTTCTTCAGAGGGCAGCCCCAGGTATTTTGCCGAGGCACCGGTCGCGATGATCAGCGCATCGCAGGTGTACACGGCCCCGCCGTCACCGGTCAGCCGGAAGGGGCGCGTTGAAAAATCGACGCTGGCGATATGGTCGTAGACCATCTCGGTGTTGAAGCGTTCTGCGTGTGCGGCAAAGCGCTGCATCAGTTCGGGTCCCTGGACGCCGGCCGCGTCCGCTGGCCAGTTATCGACCTCGGTGGTCGTCATCAACTGCCCACCTTGCGCAAGCCCGGTGATGAGTACGGGATTAAGATTGGCGCGGGCGGCATAAACTGCTGCGGTATACCCGGCTGGGCCTGAACCCAGGATAAGAACTTTGGCATGTTTTGACGTTGACATCTGATTTAACCCCCTACATTGAGCTCCAAATTATAATGTCGTCCATGTCTCGACTTTCTGCAGCCACAACGCGCGCCTCGCGCACGACCCGCAACACCCGAAATGGGCCCTCTCCATTTCAGATTCGCCTGGTTTCACTTTTACGTGAAGCCCGGTGGATTCTGTTTGCCGCCCTCGCCGCATGGCTGACCCTGGTGCTGGCCACCTGGAGTTCCACCGATCCCGGCTGGTCTCATTCCACGCAGTCCTCGGTACTGCACAACCGCGGGGGCATTATCGGGGCGTATCTGTCCGATATCCTGCTCTACCTGTTCGGGTTTTCGGCCTGGTGGTGGGTGATCTTGCTGCTTCACCGGGTGCGAGCCGGGTATTTTCGTCTTGCGAACCAGATTCGCGCCCGAGGTGAACCTGAAACCCTGGCACGGGTTCGCTGGGAGCAGGGGATCGGCTTTTTCATGGCACTGGCCGGCTCCGTCGGCCTCGAGGCCCATCGGCTGGGGTCCTTCGGGATGCAGTTGCCAGGTCGCACCGACACGACGACCGGTGCGGGCGGGGTCATCGGCAATACCTGGTCCAACTTCCTGTCGCAGGCGGTTGGTTTTTCCGGCACGACGATGATCTTGCTGGCGTTGATCGTGATAGGCAGCAGTTTGTTTTTCGGCTTTTCCTGGCTCAATCTTGCTGAGCGGCTGGGCGGCTGGCTGGAAGTCATTTTCTTCAGCGTCCGCAATTTCCGCATCGCCCGCCAGGATCGTCGCGCCGGTGAGGTGGCCAAGGCCGTTCGCCATGAGCAGGTCGAGGCCAAGTACGAAAAAATCGTTCACGAACACCCGGTTCGAATTGAACCCGCGATGGTGGCCGTGCCCAAGTCGGACCGTGCGCAAAAAGAAAAACAGCAGACGCTGTTTGTCGAGCCCACCCACGCCGGCGACCTGCCTGCACTGAGCCTGCTCGATCCGCCACCGCCACCCATCGAAACGGTTTCCGATGAAACCATCGAGTTCACTTCGCGCCTGATCGAGAAAAAGCTGGCGGATTTCGGCGTTCAGGTGCAGGTCGTGGCCGCACAGGCGGGGCCGGTCATCACGCGCTACGAAATCGAACCTGCCACGGGCGTCAAGGGCAGCCAGATCGTGAACCTGGCCAAAGACCTGGCGCGCGCGCTCAGTCTGGTCAGTATCCGGGTGGTCGAGACCATCCCTGGCAAGAACCTGATGGGGTTTGAACTTCCCAATCCGCGCCGCCAGATGGTCGGCTTGTCCGAAATCCTCGGCTCGCAAACCTATCATTCCAGCCACTCCGTCGTCACCATGGCACTGGGCAAGGACATTGCCGGGCACCCGGTGGTGGCCGATCTGGCCAAGATGCCGCACCTGCTGGTCGCCGGCACAACCGGTTCGGGCAAGTCTGTCGGGATCAACGCGATGATCCTGTCGCTGCTCTACAAGGCTGGCCCGAGCCAGACCCGACTGATCCTGATCGACCCCAAGATGCTGGAAATGAGCGCCTACGAAGGCATTCCACACTTGCTGGCACCGGTTGTCACCGATATGCGCCATGCGGCCAACGCGTTGAACTGGTGCGTGGGTGAAATGGACCGACGGTACCGCCTGATGAGCAAGTTAGGCGTGCGCAACCTGACGGGTTACAACAATAAAATTCGCGATGCTCTCAAGCGTGAAGAACCGATTCCCAATCCTTTTTCACTGACCCCCGACGCGCCCGAACCGTTGAAAGAGCTGCCAACGATCGTGGTGGTCATTGATGAGTTGGCCGACCTGATGATGGTGGTTGGCAAGAAAATCGAAGAATTGATTGCCCGCCTGGCTCAGAAAGCCCGGGCTGCGGGCATCCACCTGATTCTGGCCACCCAGCGCCCGAGTGTCGACGTGATCACTGGTTTGATCAAAGCCAATATCCCGACACGCATTTCGTTCCAGGTGTCGTCCAAGATCGACTCGCGTACGATTCTTGACCAGATGGGTGCCGAGGCCTTGCTGGGCCAGGGCGACATGCTTTATATGCCTCCTGGCACGGGCTTGCCGATCCGTGTGCACGGCGCGTTCGTGTCCGATGACGAGGTGCACCGGGTGGTCGAATCCCTCAAGGCGCAAGGCGAACCCGACTATATCGAGGGCCTCCTTGAGGGCAGTATCGAGGGTGAAACCGGTGATGGTGTCAGTAGCGTGACTGGTTTTGCCGATGTCGAGTCCGACCCGATGTACGACCAGGCGGTCGAAGTGGTGCTCAAGCATCGTCGCGCATCCATATCACTGGTGCAGCGCCATTTGCGTATCGGTTACAACCGCGCGGCGCGCTTGCTTGAACAAATGGAAAACTCAGGGATGGTGTCGCCCATGCAGTCAAATGGCAATCGCGAAATTCTTGCGCCCAATCCACATAAAGACGAGTGATACCGATGCAGCGTTCCCGCAGGATGAAAAAATGGTGGCTGGGCCTGGCCTGTAGTGGGCTGTTGCTGGCAGGCCAGGTACTGGCTGCCGGCGCCCAGGACCAGCTCAAGTCCTTTGTCACGGACGTGCGTGCGGCGAGCGGCAATTTTTCCCAGTACACCGTGGGGCCTCAGGGCCAGACGCGCCCGGCACAAAGCGGCCGTTTTTCCTTTGAGCGTCCCGGTCGTTTCAAGTGGGATGTGATCCAGCCTTACGCCCAACTGATTGTTTCCGACGGCAAGCAGGTGTTTCAATTTGACCCAGACCTGAATCAGGTCACTGTCCGTCGTGTCGACCAGGCCATCGGGTCGTCTCCCGCCGCAATTCTGTTCGGTTCTGGCTCGCTTGAGCAGGCGTTTATCGTCAGTCCGCTGCCCGACCGTGACGAACTGGCATGGTTGCGTGCCAAACCCCGCGACGGTGAGGCGGGCTTTGTACACGTCGATCTTGGTTTTCGTGACGGGTTACCCGCCCGGATTGTGTTGCTGGATGCTTTTGGGCAGACTACGCGCGTCGAACTGTCTGGCTTGCAGCGCAACCCACCCTTGCCAGCCAGTACGTTTCAATTCGCCTCGCCCGCTGGCGCGGATGTCGTGCGCATGGAATGATCGCGCATGGCTGATCTGTTCAACACCGCACCCATTGCTCCACTGGCCGAGGCTTTGCGCCCGGCCACGCTTGATGACGTGATTGGTCAGCGTCATCTGCTCGGGCCGGGCAAGCCGCTGCGCCTGGCTTTTGAGTCGGGCCGCCCACATTCCATGATTCTCTGGGGGCCGCCCGGCGTGGGTAAGACCACGCTGGCCCGGCTCACCGCACGTGCGTTTGATTGTTCCTTTATTGCCATGTCGGCCGTGTTTGCCGGCGTCAAGGAAATCCGGGCTGCCATGGAAGAGGCCCAGTTCACGCTTGACCAGCACCATCGCCGGACCTTGTTGTTTGTGGATGAAATACACCGCTTCAACAAGGCGCAGCAAGACGCACTGTTGCCCTTTGTTGAATCGGGCCTGGTCACGTTCATTGGCGCGACGACCGAGAACCCGTCTTTCGAAGTGAATTCCGCCTTGTTGTCGCGCGCGCAGGTGTATGTGCTCGAGTCGTTCAACGAGGACGAAATGCATGAACTGTTTGCACGTGCGCAGAAGTCGGTATTGAAGGATCTACCCTTTGAAGAGGCTGCGCTCGATACACTGATTGGCTACGCAGACGGGGATGCACGGCGTTTCCTGAATCTGCTTGAACAGGCCGCCACCGCCGCCGGGGCAATGGGCGTGACGCAGGTCGATTCCAAGTTTGTTGAAAACGCGCTCAGCATGAATGCCCGGCGGTTCGACAAGGGCGGCGACAATTTCTACGACCAGATCTCGGCTCTGCACAAGTCGGTGCGCGGTTCACATCCTGACGCGGCGCTGTACTGGCTGACTCGCATGCTGGATGGCGGCGCTGATCCTAAATACCTTTCCCGCCGGATCGTCAGGATGGCCTGGGAAGACATCGGCCTGGCCGATCCGCGTGCCATGCAAATCGCCAACGATGCGGCCCTGACCTATGAACGCCTGGGGTCGCCCGAAGGTGAACTGGCACTTGCGCAGGCGGTGATCTATCTGTCGATCGCGGCCAAGAGCAACGCCGGGTACATGGCTTATAACCAGGCCGTGGCGTTCGTCAAGAAAGACCAGTCGCAACCCGTGCCAGCCCACCTGCGCAATGCGCCGACCAAACTGATGAAGGAACTGGGCTACGGCCACGCCTATCGTTATGCGCATGACGAGCCCAATGCCTACGCGGCGGGTGAGACCTACTTGCCAGACGGCATGAACGAACCAGGCTGGTATCGGCCAGTCGGGCGAGGTCTGGAAACCAAAATCGCCGACAAACTGCGCGACCTGTCGGACCTTGATCGCGAGGCACGCCAGGCGCGCAACAAGAAATAGTGGTGCGTCGGCTTCCTGTCGTGAAGGTCATGAACATGTAATGGGCGGCGACCATGACGCCAGCCGTGTTTATCCGCCGGATGGTTTTCGAACTGGTTAACATGTGCGTATACGGTGCCAATTCGCCCGTTAATTTGCTCAGCGCGGTGATCTCTGATGGAATGGCTAGATGCTCATACCCTGGCACGCATGCAGTTCGCGTTCACGGTCAGTTTCCACATTATTTTCCCCTCATTTTCAATCGGACTGGCCAGTTATCTGGCTGTGCTCAATGGCCTGCACCTGGTAACAGGCAAAGCGGTCTACCAGACGCTGTTTACCTACTGGAAAAAAATCTTCGCGATCGCCTTTGGCATGGGCGTGGTCTCGGGCATCGTGATGAGCTATCAATTCGGAACGAACTGGAGTGTCTTCGCCGACAAGACCGGGCCAGTGATTGGTCCGCTGATGGGCTACGAGGTGATGTCCGCCTTCTTCCTTGAGGCAGGCTTTCTGGGCGTCATGTTGTTCGGTCGCAAACGGGTCGGCCAGAATCTGCATTTTTTCGCAACACTCATGGTGGCGGCCGGCACGTTCATGTCCGCCTTCTGGATTCTCTCTGTCAATAGCTGGATGCAGACCCCTACGGGGTTCGCCTATAACGACGTGGGGCAGTTCGTCGTTAAAAGCTGGCTGGACGTCATTTTCAGCCCTTCGCTGCCATACCGTCTCGTGCACATGGTTCTGGCGGCCTACCTGACGACCGCTTTCGTCGTGGGGGGTGTCGGGGCGTTTCACCTGCTTGGCGCACGTTTGCGAGCCAGGACGGACGGGGCTACGCCGCGTGCCACGCTCGACGCGGCACGCACCATGTTCTCGATGGCGATGTGGATGGCAGCGATTGTCGCGCCTCTGCAGATCCTGGCAGGTGACCAGCATGGTCTGAACACGGTTGAGTACCAGCCACGCAAGATCGCAGCCATCGAGGGGCATTTTGAAACGCAAGCGCGTGCGCCCCTGATCTTGTTCGGGATTCCGGACTCTGCCCAAGAGAAAATGAACTATGTGCTGGAAATTCCAGTGCTGGGTAGCTTGATCCTGACCCATACAACCGATGGCGTGATTCAGGGCATGAAGGCGTGGCCGCCCTCTGAGCGCCCGCCGATGGGCATTGTTTTTTACGCATTCCGCGTCATGGTGGGCATCGGCATGCTGATGCTGACTCTCGGTGCCTGGAGCCTCTGGCTGCGCTGGAAAGGGCGGTTGTACGATGCGCCCCTGATGCATCGCGCCGCGCTGTTCATGGGTCCTGCGGGGTTTGTGGCCGTGCTTGCTGGCTGGATTGTCACCGAAGTCGGGCGCCAGCCCTATACGGTCTACAACTTGCTGACGACTGCGCAATCTGCCTCGCCGATTGACGCTGCAGCAGTTGGCGGCTCCTTGATGGCTTTTATCCTGGTGTACTTCACCCTCTTTGGTGCGGGGGTTTACTACATCCTGCGGTTGATGTCCAAGCCGCCTGAAACCGGTCAGGCACCACTGCCAGCAAACGAACCCGTGCGTGCGGCGGGCTTCGTGCCCGGCCCGGTCCTGTCGGAAAATATCGGGAGCCGTCCATGACGCTCGACTACGCGCTGATCTGGGCTGGACTGATTGCCTTCGCCGTACTGGCTTATGTCGTCCTTGACGGCTTTGATCTGGGTGTTGGCATTCTTTTCCCTTACGTCCAGGGTGAAGCCAACCGCGACCAGATGATGAATACCGTGGCGCCGGTCTGGGACGGCAACGAAACATGGCTGGTGCTGGGCGGAGGTGGTCTGTTCGCCGTGTTCCCGCTGGCCTATGCAATCATCATGCCCGCGTTGTACGCACCGATTTTCATCATGTTGCTGGCGCTGGTATTTCGTGGCGTAGCCTTCGAGTTCCGCTGGAAAAGTCATGCCAGGAAGTGTCTCTGGGACTGGGCCTTCGCGGGGGGCTCCACCGTAGCCACCTTTGCCCAGGGTGTTGCGCTCGGCGCACTGGTGCAGGGCATTCCGGTGGTGGGTCGCGCGTATTCCGGCGGCTGGTGGGACTGGCTGTCACCGTTCAGTTTCCTGACCGGTGTGGCGTTGGTGATCGGCTATGCGTTGCTGGGTTCGACCTGGCTGATTCTCAAGACTGAAGGGGGGCTGCAGCAGCGCGCCTACCGGTTTGCCCGCGTCACGGCTGTGCTGATGCTGTGCATGATCGGGGCAGTCAGCCTGTGGACCCCGTTCCTGCACAGTCACTTCATGGCAAAGTGGTTCGCCTGGCCAGCGATGCTGTTTGTGGCACCTGTGCCCTTGCTGGTGCTGCTTTGCGCGGTGTCGCTCTTCAGGGGGTTGTCCCGCGGGCAGGCGCTGGCACCCTTCCTGTCAGCGATGGGACTGTTTATCTTGTCGTATATTGGACTGGTCATCAGTTTCTTCCCGTATATCGTCCCGTCTGCCGTGACCTTGTGGGATGCCGCCGCCCCGGATAACAGCCTTAAGTTTCTGTTGGTGGGCGCGGCGTTCCTGATCCCGATTATTTTGTCCTATACAGCCTACGCTTACTGGGTGTTCCGGGGCAAAGTTGGCGAAACGAGTGGCTATCACTGAGCCTGCGCGCCTTCGGCGCCTGGCCTGGTTTGTCGTCTTGTGGGTGGCCAGTGTCGCCGCACTCGGCATCGTGGCCTGGCTGCTGCGGTTCCTGATCAGGGCTTGAGGGTCTGGCGTTTACAATACCGCCTTCAGACAGCCTCGTTCGGCGGACAAAATCATGCTTGACCCCGCATTGTTGCGTAAAGACCTCGATACCGTGGTGCGCCGTTTGGCGAGTCGCGGTGTAACCTTTGACGTCGACGCGTTTAACGCCCTTGAGTCACGCCGCAAAGGCGTTCAGACCGAAACTGAAACGCTGCAGGCGCAGCGCAACGCGCTGGCCAAGCAGATTGGCGCACTGAAATCACGCGGCGAGGACGCGTCTTTGGTGATGACAGAATCCCAGGCGATCCCCGTGCGTCTCAAGTCGCTTGAGCAGGACCTGGCCGAGGTGCAGGGGCAACTCAACGACCTGTTGCTGGCGATCCCAAACTTGCCGCACGAAAGCGTGCCGATTGGCACCAGTGCCGACGATAACGTCGAAGTGCGCCGCTGGGTACCGCAACCCGATCCGGCCACAGGGGATCCAAAATCGCTGGGTTTCGAGCCACGTGACCACGTCACGCTGGGTGAGTCGATTGGCCTGGACTTTGACACGGCGATCAAGCTGTCGGGTGCCCGGTTCAGTTTCATGCGTGGTCCGGTCGCACGTCTGCACCGTGCGCTGGCTCAGTTCATGCTCGACCTGCAAACGGGTGCGCATGGCTACACCGAGTGCTATACGCCTTATATCGTCAATGCGTCGACCCTGCTGGGCACCGGGCAGCTCCCCAAGTTCAAGAACGACATGTTCTGGGTGACGCGCGGCGGCGATGATCAGACGCTGGATGCGCAAGGTCAACCGATCCCGGGTGAAGAGCAGTACCTGATTTCCACGTCCGAGATCACGCTGACCAGCCTGGTGCGTGACAAGATTGTTGCGGCCGCAGAGTTGCCCATCCGCCTGACTGCCCACACGCCTTGCTTTCGTTCCGAGGCGGGTAGTGGCGGGCGCGATACCCGCGGGCTGATTCGCCAGCATCAATTCGACAAGGTCGAAATGGTGCAGATTGTCGCGCCTGAGACGTCCTACCAGACGCTTGAAGAAATGGCCGGCCATGCTGAAAAGGTCTTGCAATTGCTGGGCCTGCCCTATCGGGTGATGTTGTTATGCACAGGCGACATGGGTTTTGGGGCGACCAAGACCTATGACCTTGAGGTCTGGCTGCCTGCGCAAAATACCTGGAGGGAAATCTCTTCTGTGTCGAATTGCGAAACCTTCCAGGCGCGTCGCATGCAGGCGCGTTGGCGCGACGCGAGCGGCAAGCCGGAATATGTGCACACCCTGAACGGCTCGGGCCTGGCGGTCGGCCGGGCACTGGTCGGTGTGCTGGAAAACTACCAGCAAGCTGATGGCATGATCGTGGTGCCAGAGGTCCTGCGCCCCTACATGGGCGGCCTCACCCAGCTGGGGTGAATGGGCGGACCGCCAACGCGAGAATCCGGCCGGTGGTTAAACCAGTCGGTTGCCTGGCTCAGCGCGGCCCGTAATACCCATCGCGGTAGGGGCCATGGTTATGATCATGACCCCGGTAATAGGGCCGGTATCCGGGGCCGTAGCCCCCGTAATAGACTGGCCCGCCACGTACAATCACCGGTCCTGGTGCATAGACGATCGGTGGGCCCACCACGACCGGCCGTGCAACCACAATGGGTGGGGCCATGACAACGGGTGGCGGGGGGGCGTAATACACCGGCCCGGGCGACACCATGACCGGGGCCGGATAGTACGGAGCCATCACGACACCGGGAACGCCCACGGCGATGCCAACACTGACCCCCGCTGTGGCGACCCCGGCAAGCGTCAGGCCGCACACAGTGGTTGCAACGAGCAGAATCTTTTTCATGATGATCTCCGTCTGGAATCGCGCCCCGTGGCGGTTTTTGAATTCCATGCAGACTATTTTAAGAACGTCTCAGTCAAATTGCAGCATCCGGGGCTATTTGACGTAGCACAGTTGTTTCAGCGCATTTCATGTCATCCAACGCATAAAATGCCGGTTCTTTCCTCCACATACGACAAGCAGGCCGCATGCGATTGTCTACCCTCAGCTTCTTGGTGCTCCCCCCTTTGGTGTGGGCGAGCAACGCCATTGTCGGGCGGTTGGCGGTCGGAGCCATGCCCCCGATTACCTTGAATTTCCTGCGCTGGGTCGTGGCGTTGCTGGTTTTCCTGCCCTTTGTGATTGGCCGTGTCCGCCGGGACTGGCCACTGGCAAAAAAACACTGGCGCTTGTTCGCCGTCACCGGCTTTTTAAGTATCACCACATACAACGCGCTGCAGTATTTGTCGCTGATTACTTCAAGCCCGATCAACATCGCCTTGATTACCGCCTCGGGTCCGATTTTTACGTTGCTGGTGGGGCGCGCCTTTTTCAATGCACCGATTGCTCGCGCCGCCGTGGTGGGTGCCATGCTGTCGCTCGCGGGTGTCGCCTGTGTACTGGTGCGGGGTGACCTGAACAATGTGAGCCGTATTGCCTTTGTCGCCGGGGACTGGTTCATGCTGCTGGCGATCGGACTCTGGAGCCTCTACACTTGGCTGTTGCGTGATCGCCCTCCCACGATGTCGACACATACGGTGCTGACCATGCAAATGGTGTGGGGGATGGTACTGGCGGTGCCGATGGTGGCGGCAGAAACGGTTTGGGGTGACTATGCTCCAATTTCCTGGACGCCGGCGGTGTTTGGACTGGTGCTCTACGTCGGGATCGTTCCTGCCCTGCTGGGGTATTTGTGCTGGCAACAGGCGGTCGTGCGCACAGGTTCTCAGTTGCCCATGTTTTTCCTGAACCTGACGCCAGTCTTTGTGGGACTCATGTCAGTGATCCTGTTGGGCGAGTTTCCAGAAAACTACCACGTTGTCGGACTGGCTCTGATCGTGTCAGGCATCGCATTGGCCAATCGTGCAAACAAGGCGACTTGAGGTCTCTGGACGCCCGTTTCGAACCGATTCAGGTCGGCTTTTGCGTGTTGCCGGTGGATGTTGACCGATTGTGCGAGAATCCATCTCTTGTGACGGGACCGGCTTGCCTGCGGCATGGCTTGGGCCCCATTCCCTACTCTAGAGGGTTGTGTTAGATGATTAATCGGTTCATGCGGTGTTTTTCATGTGTGGTCCCGAGCGTGCTCATGGCTGTGTCGGTGCTGTTTTTCGCACCTGGCGCCTTGGCCCAGAGCGCTCAGGCCACATACTTGCCCCCGGCGGACAAGCCAGTGTCCGCGATTCCCTTTCTCCAGGGCAATAAAAAGACGCAAGCCGACCAGGCCTGGCAGTTCTACCAAAAGAATATGGGTCAACCGATGTCGCAATGGGCAGCGGCCGAAGTCCGTTATCCCGGCGGTGGCACTGTTTTCTATCCATTTTCCGGTCCTGATTTTGTGACACTGGTTCAGCTTTTTCCAAACGCTGAACACTATGTCATGGCCGCGTTGCAGTTTGCCGGCGAGCCCGCCAATATCGCAACAATGAGCGAGACCCGCCGAGCCCGTTTTCAGGATAAATTTTTGCGTGAATGGAAAAAATTCACACGCCTGGCATTTTTCAGAACTGACGATCTGAACGATGACTTGCGTGACCAGCAGGCCCAGATTGGCGTCACCACGACACTGATCGCGTTCGCCCTCTATTCCGGCTACGACGTGACCGAGGTGTATCCCATTGCGCTTGACCCCCAGTCGGGCGAATTTGTCCGGACAACCGGCCCCTGGAAGTCCGTGCGCCTGATGCTCAGCAAAGCAGGCAAGCCTGTCACGCTCGACTATGTCAGCGTGGACCTGTCAGACAGCTATCTGTCTAAAAATGAACCCATGCGTGCCTGGCTCAATGGCATGTCGCACAACCCGGTTCTGCTCAAGGCGGCATCGCATTTGTTGCAAATGCCCAGTTTTTCATTGATGCGTGACATGATCGCGGCCAACGCCTCGATGGTGGTGCAGGACGAAACAGGCCTGGACTACAGCTTGCTGGCCAAAATCGGAAAAGTGAGTCTGTATGGCGGGTTCCTGTATCCGCATGAACTCTTTAACCGCAACCGCCAGGCGTCCCTGGCCGTCGCCTACAAAGAGTCCAAAGCCGTCAAGTCGTTGCCCTTTGCGTTTAGCTACAACAAGACCAGCGAACGACGTAGCGTGCAGATTGTGCGTCGGGCGCCTTAAAGAATTGTGTTTTAAGGGCGCTTGAATGCCTGCTCTGAAAAAGTGACGACTGCGGCATTGAATGTTGCCGCGTCGTCCACAAACAGCGCGTGGCCCACGCCCTCAAAGATCAAGACAGTCCCAAGTTCCGCTGTGCGCTTTTTGCGCAGGGCATCGGCCTGGTCTTTCAGACGCGGGGTCACTGCGTACATCACGGGAATATCCAGTTGTTCAACCGTTTCGCGCCAGTAGGTGCGGGGGTAGGGCTGGTTGATCAGTTCGAGGCCTACGTTGGCAGGAGGGCGCAAGGCTGAATCGACGACTGCCTGGGCCAGTTCAGGTGGTTGGGGTTGCTTGGTCAAGTCCTTGCAGAACTTTCGCAGATACGCTTCGCGCTTGACCGGATCGTTCATGGTTTCCTGGAAATTTGAGGCTCGCCCGCCAGGCGGCTTGCCCTCGCCAATCGAGTTGTCGATCAGGATCAGTCCTCGCAGGTGCTTGGGGTGATAGCGTGCGATGTAGTCGAGCGACTCGAGCACACCGAGCGACCACCCCGCCAGGATGAAATCCCCGACTTTTGCCGCTTTCAGGAATTCGTCCATGTCCAGCGTACGCCGCTTGGGGTGATGCGCCTTGCGTGTCAGCTCAGACAGCCCCTGAGACCTCGGATCAAAGGCCAGCACGCGAAACTGTTTGGACAAGGCCTGCATTTGTTTTTCAAACACCGCGGCGGGCATCAACCAGCCCGGAATGAAAACCAGCGTGTCGGGGCCGTGGCCAGCTTCCAGGTAATGCAGCTTGACGCCATCCGATGTCGTGAAATAGTGGTGTCCGACGACCTGGGTGACGGCGCCAGCACCTGATCCTGCTTGTTGTGTGGGTTTCATCGCCGTGCTTGTGCCGGCAACGGTGCCGGTGGCGTTCGCCGCGATTGCGGTCGTCAGACCGAGCGTCACGCCAAGTGTCAGGAATAGCCAGCGCAAGCAAGAGATTGTGGAGACTGGCATCGGGTATTTCCCTATAAGTTTTGGTCTGACTTCTATTTATACTGGTAAGACCACTGTGGCAAGAGCGTTCTCGATGAGCTTGCGGGATAGGTCGAGTCCACGGTCGTCAGGCTCACTATTATAAAAGTCCCAACGCCTGGCGAACCTATCTGTTTATTGACTGGAGAAGACATGAAACTAAAGAATACACTCGGCGCACTGGTGCTGGCGCTGGCTGGAGTGACCAGCGTTGCGAGCGCGCAGGATCTGAAGCTGGGCGCACTTTACCCGTTTAGTGGTGGCCTGGCGTTGCTGGGTGATGAAAGCTATCGCGGCTTTGAACTTGCGGTCGAAAACCGCAATGCAGCCGGTGGATTGCTGGGAAAGAAGATCCAGATCGTCAAAGGTGACGCCGTTGACGCCACCCAGGCCGTCGGTACCGCCCGCAAACTAACTTCGGTTGAAAACGTCCAGGCGATTTTTGGAAGCTACGCTTCGCCGATTTCCTTTGCCGCCACGCAGGTCAGCGAACTTGCAGGGGTGCCATATTTTGAGCTGGGTGCCATTTCCGATCCCATCACCGAGCGCGGTTACCAGTACGTGTTTCGCACCAATCCGACTGCCAAGAACTTTGCTTTGCGCACGATGGATGTCATTAACGACGTCATCGCACCAGGCCTGAACGTCAAGCCCTCGGATCTGCGTATCGCCATCATCCACGAAGACGCCCTGTACGGGACGACGGTCGCCAAGTATCAGACTGAAGCTGCCAAGAAAGCCGGCCTGAACATTGTCGAAACCTTGCCGTACTCGGCCAAGGCGGTTGACTTGTCCTCGCTGATCCTGCGTCTCAAGGGTGCCAAGGTCGACGTGGTCTTGCAGACGTCTTACCAGAATGACACCGTGCTGTTCTTTCGCCAGATGAAAGAAGCCGATTTCGCGCCTAAGGCCGTCATTGGTGCCGGCGGAGGCTACTCGACTCAGGACACCATCAATGCGGCAGGTGCAGACAACATGCATGGTGTGTTTGATATTGATTTCACCCAATATCTGACCAACGAAGCGGGTGCGCCCGGGCTCAATGCGTTTGTCGAAGCCTACAAGAAGAAATATGGCATTGCCCCGCGTTCAGGCCACAGCCTGGCGAACTTTACGGGTGCCAACATTTTCTTTGATGCGATCCAGCGCGCAGGATCGATGGACAAGGACAAAATCCGTGCTGCAGTCCTGGCGACCGATGTTGCCTTGTTGACAACCCCCAGCGGCTGGGGTGCCAAGTTTGACGAAACCGGCCAGAACGTTCGCGCCCTGCCGACGGTCATGCAATGGCTCGACGGCAAACTGACGACCGTTTATCCGAAAGAGGCTGCTGTCGCGGCGCCTGTCGTCGGCAAGGTTGGCAAGTAAGCAGGTTGTGCACATGGAGGGGCTCGGTGCCCCTCCATTATTTTGTCCAGGTTGCGGATTGTCATGGATATATTTATACAGCTGGTCATCAACGGACTGTTGCTGGGCGGCACGCTCGCCATTATCAGTATCGGGTTGACGCTTATTTTCGGTATCGTGCGGGTGGTCAACTTTGCGCACGGCGAATTCCTGATGGTCGGCATGTATGCCGTCTATCTCATGTACGCCAAACTCGGGCTGCATCCCTATGTCGCTGCCTTTTTCGCGATGATCGTCCTGTTCGCGGGGGGGGCGTTGATGCAGCGGTTCGTGATCCAGCCACTGTTGAACGCAGATCCGCATATTCAGATTTTTGCTACGGTGGGTGTGTCAATCGCGCTGTTGAACCTGGCGTTGCTGGTGTTTGGCGCAGATGTGTTTCCTGTCAAACTTAATGACTTCACCTCGAAAACAATCAGGCTCGGCTCACTGACCATTGTCAGCGGACAACTCATCACGTTCTTCGTTTCGCTGGCGCTGATGGCCGGGCTGCACTGGTTCCTGCACAGCACCTTCCTTGGCCGCGCAGTGCGTGCGACGGCGCAGCATCGATATGCCGCACAGTTGATGGGCGTGAACGTCGAACGTATTTATATTTTTGCCTTCGGCCTCGGATGCGCCTGCCTGGGCCTGGCGGCGGGCCTGTTGTTGCCGCAGTACCCGGTTTTCCCCACGGTGGGCACATTTTTTGTCTTGACGACGTTCGTCATCGTGGTGCTTGGAGGACTCGGAAGCTTGAGTGGTGCTTTCCTCGGATCCCTGATCATCGGACTGGTCGACAGTCTGTCGGGCTACTACATTGCCCCCGACCTGAAAGAAGTCGTTTATTTCCTGATATTTATCGGGATTCTGATTTTGCGTCCCACAGGCCTGCTTGGCCTGGGTCGTGGTTCCGAATAAGGGTGCGCGCGTGAATATTCTGAACCCCAGGGTCTACGTGACCTGCATCGCCCTGTCGTTGCTGGTGCTGATCCCGCTTGGCGTGGACTCGCCCTTCCTTTATCACATCTTTGTGCTGCTTTGCAGCTTTGCGGCCCTGGCAACCGCGTGGAATATCGTCGGTGGCTTTGCGGGCCAATTGTCGCTCGGCCATGCCGTGTTCTATGGTATCGGATCGTACACGGCCGTCTTGTTGCTGATGCGTTTTCAGATTTCTCCATGGCTGGGCATGCTGGTGGGCGCGGCAATCTCGACACTGGTGTCGGTCGTCATCAGCTATCCTTGCTTTCGGTTGCGCGGCCCCTTTTTCGCACTGGCCACAATCGCAGTGCTGGAAGTGGTGCGCCTGGTCGCGATTCACCAGACGGATCTGACTGGCGGCGCGGGTGGCCTGGCCGCTCCGTTGAAAATTGGCCTGAAATGGATGATGTTCCGCGAAAAGTGGGTGTATCTCATCATCGCGTTCGGCTTCTTGCTGCTCACCCTTGCGGTCTCCTGGCGAGTTCTGCATTCCCGACTGGGCTACTACTTGATCGCCGTGCGCGAACGTGAAGACGCTGCGCGCGCGGTTGGCATCAACGCGGTCAAGGTCAAACTGATCGCTGTGATGGTGTCGGCTTTCCTGACGAGTCTGGTCGGCAGTTTTCAGGCGATGTACCTGACGTTCATTGATCCAAGTTCTGCCTTTTCGCTTGACCTGTCTATCCAGATCGCCATGTTTGCGTTGATTGGTGGTCTGGGCACTGTGTTTGGCCCCTTGGTCGGTACCGTGCTGGTGTTACCAATCGCGGAACTGGCGCGCGGGTGGCTCAGTGACTTTGGCAATGGATTTCATGGCCTGGTATATGGTGTGGTGCTGGTGGCCGTGGTCCTCACCATTCCCAAGGGCCTGGTCGGACGGTTTGGCGTGCCCTTTTCGAAATGGGTCGACAGCTTGCCTGGTGTGCGTCCGGTCGCGCCGCAGGCCGTGGTGCCCGCGAACGACGCCGTTGTGATCCGCAGTGCGCCCGCGGGGGGGCAGCATGAGCCGGTGCTTATTGCCACGGACCTCAATTTGTTTTTTGGAGGCCTGCATGCGACCAACAATGTGTCGATTCAGCTCAACCAAGGCGAGATACTGGGTGTAATCGGCCCCAATGGTGCGGGCAAGACGACCGTGTTCAATCAGTTGTCGGGTTTCTTGCGGCCGCATAGCGGCCAGATCAAGGTGCGCCTGTCCGATGGACGATGGGTGCAGCCCAGTACCCCTGAAGAGTTCGCGCGCGCCGGCATCGGTCGCACGTTCCAGATTGCACAACCCTTCGCGGACCTGTCGGTGCTTGAAAACATTATGCTGGGTGCCTTCATGCACACCCACTCACCGGCCGAGGCCGCACGGCTGGCCCGCAAAGTGGCTGCACTGACCGACCTGACCGGACTGCTTGAGACGCGTGCCCGCAATTTGACGGTAGGCGGCATGAAACGTCTTGAAATGGCGCGCGCCCTTGCCACGCAACCACGGGTGCTGTTGCTCGACGAGGTGTTGGCCGGGCTCAATCCCTCGGATGTTGTCAAAGCCATCGAAATTATCCGCAGAGTGCGCGACGCAGGGGTGTCGGTGCTGATGATCGAGCACATCATGCAGGCGGTCATGCAACTGTCTGACCGCGTGGTCGTGATCAATTCCGGAAGCGTGCTGCGCGAAGGCACACCGGCCGAGGTGGTCAATGACCCCCGCGTGATCGAAGCCTATCTTGGCAAGGACTATGTACATGCTTAAGTTGCAAGGCATTTCCGCCGGGTATGGCGGCACAGAAATTATTCGCAACGTCACGCTTGAGGTGAACAAGGGCGAAGTGGTCACCATCGTTGGTGCCAACGGCGCGGGCAAGACCACCACCTTGCGCACCATCTGTGGCATCGTCAAACCGGGCTCGGGCACGATCGAGTTCGAGGGTCGCCGGATGGAAGGCCTGCGTTCGGACGAAATTGTCGCAGCCGGAATCACCATGGTGCCAGAGGGCAGGCAACTGTTTCCCCATATTTCCGTCAAGGACAACCTGCTGATGGGGGCCTATAAGCGCAGCGCCCGCAGCACAGTCAATCAGCGGATGGCGGAAGTGCTGGAAATTTTCCCGCGCCTGCGTGAAAGGTTGACACAGATGGGCGGCAGCCTGTCGGGTGGTGAACAGCAAATGGTGGCGATCGCGCGCGGACTCATGTCCAACCCTGCTTTGCTGATGTTTGACGAACCCTCGCTCGGACTGTCACCCCTGCTGGTGTCGCAGGTTTTTGAGGTGATCGACCGGATCGTCGAGATGGGAACGACAGTGTTGATTGTTGAGCAGAACATTGTGCACACTCTGAAAATTGCCGATCGCGGGTATGTGCTTGAAAACGGTGAAATCACAATGACGGGAACTGGCCGCGAGCTGCTGGACAATCCGCATATCAAGAAAGCTTATCTGGGGATCTGAACGCTATGTATCCAAATCGTCATGCAGGACGTGTTGTGTTGGTAACGGGTGCGGCCAGCGGCATTGGTGCCTCGATCTCGCGTCAATATGCACAGGAGGGCGCCATCGTGGCGCTGGTCGACTTCAATGCCGAGGCACTCGCCGCGCATGCACAGAGCTTGGGTGCGCACGCCGGCCGGCTGTTCTGGGCGACGGCGGATGTGGCGGACTACGGACAGTGCGCGCAGGCGCTGGAGCAGTTGCGCAGGCAGATCGGGGCGGACATCGACACCCTGATCAACAACGCCGGTATCTCGCCCAAGACACACGGCAAGCCCAGCAATTTCTGGGAGATGGACCCGGCCGAGTGGTTACGCGTCGTGGACGTGAATCTGAACGGGGCCTTCAACTGGTCGCGACTGGTGACGCCCGCAATGGTGCGCAACCAGTTCGGCAGCATCGTCAATATGTCTTCCGTCGCGGGCAAGTCGTTCATCGCCTTTACCGCTGCGCACTACGGTACGACCAAGGCCGCACTGATAGGCTTGACGCGCGATCTGGCTGGAGAGCTTGGCCCGCATGGCATTACGGTCAATGCCATCGCTCCGGGGCGCATCAATACGCCCTTGATGCGTACGGCGTCAAACGAGACCAACCTGGCCGTGATTCAGGAAACGGCGCTGCGCCGGCTGGGCGAGCCCGAGGAAGTGGCCGAGATGGCGTGTTTTCTGACTGCGCCGGAAAGCCGTTTTGTCACGGGTCAGGTGGTCGATGTTGCGGGTGGGTGGATGTTGACCTGAGCAGACTCAGGGCTTCATGTATTTGATCAGGCGTTTTTCGGCATTTTCGAGATGGTCGCGCGCAGCGCGTTCGGCCGCAACCGGATCGCCGGCCTGGATGGCGTTGTAGATGGCCTGGTGTTCGGCCTGTACGGCTTCGATGAGGTTGGTGTGGCGTGTTTTGGTGTGGCTACGCAGGTGACGGATCATCCGGCGGGCAGTGTGTTCAAGGTGCTGGCTTAAGGTATCAAAGTAGGGGTTGTGGGTGGCCACGACGATGGCCTGATGGAATTCGTAGTCTTCTTCGTCGCCAAGACGATCGCTCGCGATGGCGTATTCCATGCCGAGCAGGCATCTGCGAATTTGTTTCAGGTCGTCGGCGGTCCGACGCGCGGCGGCGAGTCGGGTGGCTGCAACCTCGACGGTCGAGATCAGTTCCATCACTTGCGTGATGGTTGTTTTTTCGTCGATGTCGACGTCCTGGATTTTGAAGGCTTCGCGGGGATCAGGTTCAGTGACGAACACACCCACGCCGCGTTTGATGCAGACGAGTCCTTCGGATTTCAGGCGGGACAATGCTTCGCGGATGACGGGGCGACTGACGGAGAATTGTTCGCACAGGTCTCGCTCGCTGGGCAGGCGATCACCGGGCGAGAGTTGTTTGGATTGAATGAGATGGCTGAGCTGATTAGCGATTTCATCGGGTAGGTGGACTGACGCTGATGAATTGTTAATCATGAGGGCGGGTCTGGAGTCTTGAAATTGAATACTGCAATGATAAGCAATTATTGCTCGTACGGGTGATTTATGGCTCAGGCCGGATCGGTCTGGTCAGTCCAGAATATATACTGGTAATACCACTACAAGTATCAATGGATCGAACCAGAGATGGACTGGTTCAACATTGCATCAGACAGACTCAAAGAAAATTTTTAGTCCGGGGACAAACATGATCGAAATCACAGGTAAGACCAAGCTGTATTGCATCGTTGCTGATCCGATTCATCAGGTCAAGACGCCACAGAATATCAACAAGCTGTTTGAAAGCCGGGGCATAGATGGCGTGTTGGTGCCGATGCACGTGGCACCAGCCGGCTTGCCGGCATTCATGGCCGCGATGCGCGGGGTGATCAACCTTGGCGGCATTGTGGTGACGGTTCCCCACAAGACTGCGATTGCCAAATTGTGTGATGCTGTCACGCCTGCCGCAGCGTTGGTGGGTGCGGTCAATGTGATTCGTCGCGAACCTGACGGCCGCCTGGTGGGCGACATACTGGATGGCAAAGGGTTCGTCAGCGGGTTGCGTGCGCATGGCATTGAGCCCCAGGGCAAAAAAGCATTCCTGGCGGGAGCGGGTGGCGCGGCCAATGCCATTGCCTTTGCACTGGCCGAGGCTGGCGTGTCGCAACTGACGATTCACAACCGCACGACCGCCAAGGTCGAAGATCTGATCGCCCGATTGTCCACGCTCTACCCTGCAGTACGGATGACGGTTGGCACAAGAAACCCTGCAGGACATGACCTGGTCGTGAATGCGACCTCGCTGGGCATGGCGCCAGGCGATCCCTATCCACTGGATATCCAGGCGCTGACCGACGACCAGATCGTGGCCGAAATCATCATGAAGCCTGAATTGACCCCACTGCTGGCGGCAGCGCAGCACAAGGGGTGCCGAATTCAGTACGGCTTGCCGATGCTGCAATGTCAGGTGGAATTGATGGCAACCTTCATGGGCGTCGAAAGATAATGGAAAGCTATGACTATGTCATTGTGGGCGGCGGTACTGCAGCCTGTGTACTGGCCAATCGCCTGACTGCCGATGGTCAGCACACGGTCCTGATGCTTGAGGCGGGCGGCGAGCCCAACAGTATGTGGATCAAGATTCCGGCTGGGTTTACCAAACTGCTGAATGACCCCGTTTACAACTGGTGTTTCGAGACTGAACCCGAAAGCAACACGCGCGATCGTGTGATCGCGATCCCGCGCGGCAAGGGCCTTGGGGGGTCCAGTCTGATTAACGGCATGATCTACGTGCAGGGTCAGCCCCAGGACTACGATCGCTGGGACAGCATGGGGGCGACAGGCTGGTCGGCCCATGATGTCGCACCGTATTTCACAAAGATGGAAAGCTATATGGCAGGTGGCAGCCGTCGGGGAAAATCGGGTCCGATGCGCATCGCACAGGTGGCTGAGCGTTACCCGATTGCTCACGCGCTGTTGCAGGCTGCGGTGGAAGATGGGCAGCAACTGAACGATGACTACAACGGTGAGCGTCAGGAAGGGTTTGGCTATTACCAGGTCGCGCAGCAGGGTGGGCAACGCTGGAGCGTCGTCGATGGCTACCTGAACCCCGCACGCCAGCGCAAGAACCTGACTGTTCGCAGTGGCGCCCATGTACTGAAGGTGAACGTGCAGGCTGGACGTTGCACGGGCGTGACCTACCGCCTGGGTGGACGCGAGGTTTCGGTGGCTGCCGGGCGTGAAGTCATCATGGCCGCCGGGGCTGTGCAGACACCGCAGATTCTGGAGTTATCGGGTATTGGCAACCCAGAATTGCTGCACAGACTGGGGATTGCAGTCGTGCACGCCGCCCCGCAGGTTGGTGAAAACTACATTGATCACTTTGCCACGCGACTGAACTGGCGGGTCAGGAATACCCAGACACTGAATGAACTGGCACAGGGCTGGCGCCTGGGTCAGTCGGTGCTTGAATACTTTACCCGCCACACAGGAATCCTGACGCTGGGGACAGGGTTGGTTCATGGTTTTGTCAAAACCCGCGCGGAACTTGCCACCCCCGATGTGCAGTATTTCTTCATGCATGCGAGTTATGCCAACGCGGCGATTCGCAAGCTCGACAATTTCCCGGGAATGACGATCGGTGTGACGGGGCTGCGACCCACCTCGCAGGGCAGCATTCATATTAAGTCCGCTGACCCGATGGCGGGCCCCTCCATACGTCCCAATTTCCTGGCAAACGAAGCCGACCGACAGGTGCTTGTGGACGGCATGAAAATCGCGCGCCGTCTGGTCAGCCGCAGCGCGCTTGCCAACTATATTGAGTGTGAGATGAGTCCTGGCGATACCGTTCAAACGGATGTGGAGTGGCTCAATTTCGCACGCGAGAACGGTCAGACCATTTATCACCCGGTCGGTACCTGTCGGATGGGAACGGATGCCCAGGCGGTGGTGGATGCGCGGTTGCGGTTCAACGGAATCGCCGGATTGCGCGTGGTTGATGCCTCGGTGATGCCAGCGATGGTGTCGGGCAATACGCAAGCGGCGGTGATGATGGTGGCCGAGCGCGGTGCGGACCTGATCCTGCAGGATGCAATCGCCGCTGGAGTGCGGGGATGAGCGTGACGATTTCAATGGGACATCCTGGTGCGCAGCCCTTTGGTCAGGCGTCCTATCCTGGTTTGCAAGGCAAGGTCGTATTCAATACGGGGGCTGCCAAGGGGATCGGTCGCGCGATGTCGCATGCGTTTGCGCGTCATGGCACGCGGCTCATGCTGCTGGACATGGATGCCGAAGGTCTCGATGCGGTTCGCGTCGAATTGCTCGCCGCGTTCCCAACGCTGGAAGTCCAAACGGTGGTGGCCTCGATCACAGACGACCTGGCGGTCGAGCAAGCAGTCAGTGCAGCTGTTGCCCGTTTCGGGCGCGTGGATGTGCTGCTGAACAATGCCGGCGTGTCGATGAATAAGCCTTCGCTAGAGGTGACGCCTGCTGAATGGCGGCGTGCGGTCGACATTGATTTGTCAGGCGTTTTTTACTGTTCACAGGCCGCGGCAAAACGCATGGTCGCGCAGGGCGGCGGCGTGATCCTGACCACAGCGTCCATGTTCGGACTGATTTCTGCAGCCAGGCGGGCGGCGTACTGCGCGTCCAAGGCCGCCGTGGTCTCGCTCTGCAAGACCCTGGCCGTTGAATGGGCCGAGCACAACATTCGCGTCAATTCGATTTGTCCCGGCTATATCCAGACGGCGCTGGTTGAAGATCTGATCCATCGTGGCGCTCTGGATGTTGATGTGATTACCCGGCGCACGCCGCTGAACCGCCTGGGCAGTCCGCAGGAAGTTGCCGAGATGGCACTTTTCCTGGCCTCGGACTGCGCCGCCTTCGTGACCGGCCATGCGATGGTTGCCGACGGTGGCTTTACCGCAAACGGATTTTGAAACCGAGACCACTATGCCCAAATCTATTCCCTTGCATTCGACCGCTCCGTGGGTTGAACTTGTCACGACCGAGCAGGACTGGAAGCGTGCCTCCCCCGTCCTGCTGGGATCGTTGCTGTCGACCATGCACATCATCCGCGCGTTTGAAGAAACGGTGCTTGAACTGGCGGGTGAAGGACTGGTGCATGGTCCGGCGCACTCAAGCATCGGCCAGGAAGGTGGTGCCGCCGGATCGATCGTGGGTTTGACTGCACGCGACCAGGTCAATGGTTCCCATCGTGGTCATCATCAGTTCCTCGCGAAAATGTTGGGCTACCTGGCACCCGACGGTATTGATCCCGTCGAGCCTGTCGCCAGTGACGTGCAGGCAATGCTGCAACGCACGCTCGCCGAGATTCTTGGACTCGCTCAAGGCTATTGCAAAGGCCGCGGGGGCTCCATGCACCTGCAGTGGCTCGAGGCTGGCGCGCTTGGCACCAATGCCATCGTCGGTGGTGGTGTACCGCTTGCCGCAGGCTCGGCCTGGGCCAATCGCCACGCCGCGACAGACGCGGTGGCTGTGACGTATTTTGGTGATGGCGCGATCAATATCGGCCCGGTGCTTGAGACCATGAATCTGGCCTCGGCATGGAAATTGCCATTGTGCTTTTTTGTTGAGAATAACGGCTACGCGGTGTCGACCACGGTGGACGAAGCTACCGGAGAGCCTCGCCTTGCCGCGCGCGGGCAAGCCTTCAATATTCCAAGCTGGACCGTTGACGGCATGGATCCCCTGGCGGTGCACCTGGCGATGTCGCAGGCGCTTGCACACATGCGTGCTGGCAAGGGGCCGACCTTGATCGAGGCCAGGGTCTATCGTTACTTCCATCAGAACGGACCGTTCCCGGGAAGCGCCTTCGGCTATCGCACCAAGGAAGAAGAAGCTGTCTGGCGCCAGCGTGATCCGCTTGATTTTCTCGCACGCAACATGCAGCAGCGCAAGCTGATTACCGCTGCACAGGTGGCCGCCTTGCGTGCCAATGTGCAGGCAGTCATGAAGCAGGCCGCGCAGTCCTTGCTTGAGCCGGATCCGGCTGGCAAGCCTGGCAAGCGCAGGATTCGTCCAGAACTCTGGCCAAGTCCCGATTTTCGTGACGTCGGCATCCGTGGTGACTTGTCTGAATTTTCAGCAGTGCGCACCGAAGAGGCGGCAACGTTTAAGGGGAAGTGCGAGACGCGCAAGTTCATCGACGTCGTGGCCGATGTGATGAATCGCCGGATGGAGTTGGACCCGGGCATTGTCGTGATGGGCGAGGATGTACATCGGCTGAAAGGCGGCACCAACGGTGCGACGCGTGGTTTGAAGGACCGTTTTCCCGATCGTGTCCTGGGCACGCCCATCAGCGAAGCCGCCTTTGCCGGACTGGGAGGGGGCCTGGCCATGGACGGACGTTACAAGCCAGTTGTTGAATTCATGTATCCAGATTTCATGTGGGTCGCAGGCGACCAGGTTTTCAACCAGATTGGGAAGGCACGGCACATGTTTGGCGGTGATCATCCTGTGCCTGTTGTCTTGCGCACCAAGGTCGCGATGGGCACCGGGTACGGCTCGCAGCACTCCATGGATCCTGCCGGCATTTTTGCGACCAGTCCCGGTTGGCGCATCGTGGCGCCCTCCAACCCGTTCGATTATGTCGGCTTGATGAACGCGGCCCTGCAATGTCGAGACCCGGTCCTGGTGATCGAGCATGTGGACTTGTATAACAGTTCGGGTGCAGCACCCGTGGACGACCTGGACTTTGTCATACCTCCGGGCAAGGCGGCTGTGCGTCGCGCAGGGCGCGACCTCACGATCTTGACCTACTTGTCGATGGTCGGGCATTCGCTTGAGGCCGTCCAGGAGAGCGGGATCGACGCGGAGGTGGTTGACTTGCGCTGGCTGGATCGCGCCAGCATCGACTGGGACACGATCGGACTGAGCATCCGGAAAACAAATAATGTGCTGATCGTGGAACAAGGCGCGCTAGGGCCTTCCTATGGGGGCTGGCTGGCCGATGAAATTCAGCGGCGCTATTTCGACTGGCTGGATCAGCCAATTCAGCGGGTGACGGGTGGTGAGGCTTCGCCGAGCATTTCAAAAGTACTGGAACGCGCAGCGTGTGCCCGAACCGAGGAAGTCGCCCAAGGCCTGCGTCGCGTCATGCGCGACAGCGGTCGTCAATAAAGGATTGATTCATGGCAACGATCTTGCGAATGCCCGAAATATCGGCAAATGCCACGCACGCCACGCTGGTCCACTGGAATAAGTTGGCAGGCGACTCGGTTTTGACTGGTGAAAGTCTGGCGGATATTGAAACCGAAAAGGCGATCATTGAATTGAACGCCGAGGCCGATGGCGTGCTCGCCAACTTGCTGGTCAAGAATGGTGACGAGGTGCCCGTGGGCGCGGCGATTGCCGTGCTGCTGGGGGTGGGTGAGACCCAGACTGACGCGGACCGGTTGCTGGCCGGTGCCCAGGCTGCCCCACCCGCAGTGATTGCCGAGTCCAACGCGGGTGCGCAGCCAACTGTGTCCCAGGTGGGTTCGCCTGCGCGAGCCGGACGGATTTTTTCCAGTCCGGTGGCGCGCTTGCTGGCGCGTCAGCATGGGATCGACCTGGCCACTGTACACGGCACGGGTCCGAACGGGCGAGTCGTCAAACATGACGTGCTGGTGCTGACCCTGGACGCTGGCGGCAAGCCCGCCGGCGACTGGACAGAGGTTCCTCACACCAATATGCGTCGAACCATCGCACGACGGCTGACTGAGAGCAAAACCACTGTCCCGCATTTTTACCTTTCTGTTGACTGTCGTGTCGACCGCCTGGTGTCGTTGCGCGCAGAGCTGAACGCGGACCAGAGCCAGAAGATTTCGGTCAATGATTTTGTATTGCGCGCCACCGCGCTGGCCTTGCGTGAGGTGCCTGGCGTGAACGTTGCCTGGACAGACACCGCGTTGCTGCAATTTCACGACGTGGATATTGCGCTCGCTGTATCCACCGACAAAGGGTTGATCACGCCGATTATCCGCGATGCTGGCAACAAGAGCCTGCTGACCATCAGTGCTGAGGCACGCCTGCTCGCCGAGCGCGCCCGTCACGGGCAACTTCGCGCAGACGAGTTTCAGGGTGGCAGCTTCAGTGTCAGCAATCTTGGGATGATAGGCATTGATGAATTTTCGGCCATCATTAATCCGCCTCAGGCGGGTATCCTGGCGGTGGGTGCCTCGCGGGCGCAACCCGTTGTCGACGATGGCGGTCAGATTCGGGTCGGGCAAGTGATGCGGTGCACACTGTCGGTCGACCATCGCGCTGTGGACGGTGCGCTGGCCGCTTCATGGCTGGCGGCGTTCAGGCGGCTGGTCGAGGCACCAGTCGCGTTGCTGATTTAGGGAAGGGACATTGACATCATGAGTGACTGGACTGGACGAACGCTAGTGCTGACGGGCGCCAATGGCGGGATCGGACGTGAAGTGGCGAAGCTTTTCTACGCCAGGGGCGCAAATCTTGTGCTGACGGATCTGGAAAAAAATGGGCTGGACGGGTTCGTCCAAACGTTGGCGCCAGCACCCGGACGCGTGGTGTCGGCTGCCATGGACTCGGCTTCGCCCGCCGATTGTGATCGGGTCGTCGAGCTTGCTGGCGACACGTTTGGTGGCATTGATTTCCTGGTGCCTTCTGCCGGAATCTACCAGGCTCAGCCAGTGCGTGACATGAGCGATGCGCAGTGGCGCCAAACCATATCCATCAACCTGGACGGCGTGTTCTTCCTGATCAAGCGGGCCATCCCGTTTTTGCGCGATCACAGTTCCATCGTGAACCTGAGTTCGATGGCGGCGCACCGCGGGGCGTTCTATAACGCGCACTACAGTGCGTCCAAGGGGGCGTTGCTCAGTCTGACTCGCTCGCTCGCCCGGGAGCTTGGCCCCGTGACGCGCGTCAACGCGGT
>CAIJKV010000129.1 GCA_903821335.1 uncultured beta proteobacterium | reverse complement strand
TGTACGCGTCCTCCTGGCGAATTTTGCCGATTCTGGCTTGGCAAGTAAACGCTCAACCGATTCTCGAGGAATGCGGCGATGACCGCCTTCGGTTTTCCAGCAATCCAACAACCCGGCTCCGGTCCAGTTCTGCACAGTTTGCAGGGACACGCCCAATAGAAGCGCAGCCTCTCGGGTGGTCATAAAGGATTTGGAAATTTTTCGCTCGTCCGAAAGCATCATCAATGCATGGTAATTGATATCGTATTTATCAAATATACCATTTATGCGCATTAATTACTATTTATTACTACTATTTATCATTTTTAAGCCGTAACCTCCTGTGCTTCTGGCAACCAGACGGTTACGGTCGTACCTGCCCCGAGCGCCGTCTGAATATCGATGCGGCCATGGTGTAGTTCAATAATTTCCTTGACGATGCTCATTCCAAGACCGGTTCCTGGAATGTTCCCAGAGGTATCTGCTCTGTAGAACCGTTCGAACACCCGTGCGCGCTGCGCTTGCGACATGCCGATACCGTGATCCCGCACCTCGATGCCGAACCAGCGCCTATCCCCGGACGAGTCCACGCGATAGGTCAGCGCAACTTCACCCCCCGCCGGTGAATACTTGTAGGCGTTTGAAATCAGGTTCGAAACCACTTGCTGCAATTTCTTGTGATCTGCACTGACCTCAAGCCGTTCCTCAGGCAACACCATGACTGGCCGTTCCCTGTTGTTTGGCAGACTGAATCCAGACACGGCATCATCGACCACGCTTTCAAGGTTCACGATTTCAAATATGAAGTCCTTGCCCTGCCGCGCCTCAATGCGCGCCAGATCAAGCAATTCATTGATGATGGAACTCATCAGGTCTGCCTGACGATGAATCACTGTCAGCAGTTCACGGCTGGTTGATGTGTCATAGTTCTTCATCAAAAGTAGCTCGGAAAAGCCATAGATACTTGCCATGGGCGTGCGCAGTTCGTGCGCAGCGGTCGACAGGAACTCCGACTTCAGACGGTCGACTTCAGTTTCATGTGTGACATCGCAAAAGTAGAGAATTTGCGAAACAGCCTCAGCATCGCTCATCTGAAACCGCACCTCGAGCACGCGATCCCCCAGTGCCGCCAACTGAAGCAGCAGTCTGGGCTGGTGGCTGATTGCGCTGCTTCGGCGGTCCGGCTCGCCTTCCTGCGCGAGTCGCAACGCGTCCATCCCGGGAAAAGGGGCAACGGACGAACAGAGCGCATTCAGTTTCAGACTAAAGGCATTTTCATCAATCCCTTCAAGGTCAGCGAGACTGAGCCCGGTCATGCAACAAAAAGCCGGACTTGCATATTTGACGCGGTGTGTGGCATCAAAGGACACGAAACCGTCCGGACTCAGTGTAAAAATGGCGTCGAGTTGCTGTCGAGCCTCTTCCAGTGCCGCGAGAGAGCGAAATAGAAAGAAAAATAAAGAAATCGCCAGAACACTGATGGTGAGCGTTCCGGTAATGATAATTTTTTGCTGTGCTTTGTATGACGCGAGCACTCCATCCATTGACTCGCCGACCACGAAAGTCAGGCCATATTCCGGCAGACGGTAGTACCCATAAATTCGCTCGATCCCATCAACGACTGCGCGGTCACGATAATTCCCGGAATCCGAGGGATTGTTTCCCAGGTAGGGACGGTCTATAAGAATCTTGCCCAGACCCAGAGAGGAGGGGAAGCGTGCCAGGATCTCACCGGTATCCCTGATTACGGACAGTGCATCTTCCTTTTCGAGACGCAACTTGCCGGCAAAGCCGGTGAACTGGTCAGGGCTGATTGACACCACGATCACGCCATCAAATCCGCCGTCTTCAAATATTGGGCGGGTCACCTGGATGGACCATTTTCCAGATACCTTGCCCAGGATAGGCTTGCTGATGAACAGACGGTCACGGTTTTCGGCTTCTTGATGAACCAGGAAGTGTTCCCGCTCACTCAGGTCTGTGCGGTCAGGCGAGTTTGTCAGGCTTGAAAATGCCAGAAAGCCCTTCTTGTCAAGAATGGCGACCTGAAAAGAGAGGTCGCTGATATTTTCTTGCGTCTGCTGCACAATGGTCGAAAATGTTTTTGGGTCACCTGTCCAGCGACTGCGAACATCCAGGATGAATTCGTTGATCCGCTTGAAGGCTGACCGGGAATACTCTGCGAAGACCTGTGCTTCGATCGATGTGCGCACATCGGCTTCACGCAGAGCCGCGTCACGGCTACGATGCAGCTCATAAAGTGCGACTGCCCATACAAGCAAAAGTCCCAGCGTGACTGTCAGTGTGATCTGCAGTCGAAGTGAACGCGTCGAACGTTTCATAGTGGATACCAAGGTTTCTTTTGGTCCCATTCTACTCAACGACCGCTAGTGCATCAGGCTAGCAGCTGTATTTCCGCATCCATTCCAACTGGATTACCACGTGCTGATCAAGGCGTCATTGAGAAAATCGTAGCTTCCTTCCATGAGTTTCTCGCCGTATTCATGGCTGATTTTCATCATGGTCACACCATACTTGGCTAGTGCTTTTGGATCGCGTCCCCAGCCATGCAACGTGTTCATGAAATCGGTGTGCTTGGTCAAGCAGTTATGTTGATCAATCCGGATTTGCATGATTTCATCGAAAATGACCGCAGCATCGATAAAGTCGTCAATGGATGCGGTTTCAAACGTCAGGGCAAAGCCAAAATCCGGATATTTTTTGGTCAATTTCGCAGAATCAGCGTCACTGTCCACCTCGTAGAACTTGTAATTTTCACCTGGTTGATCATCAACGATAGACTTGTGCCTGATGGCAGACTCGAGCCAATAGATAAAGTCATCGCTGTTCTTGCGTTTTTTTGCTTTCTTGACACCCAGCAAATCTTTCAAGTCACGCGTTGTGATCTGGATGGACGACTTGAGCGCAAGAATTTTTCTTTGGCTCTCGGCAGCATCATCGATATTATTTTTTGTCATTTCCTGACTCCAGTGAATGAAGCGTATGGTTAGTCGTCACGCATCAACCATCACTCATATAGCGAAATTGTATATACAAAAGCAGCACTAAGTAGAAGCAGTGGGTACCGATTCTGTTTTAAGCGCCCGGCAGTCAAGAAGCTCACGGTCAGTATCACGATGACGATGAATGTCCTGATGATTGCAATGGTCGGATTGGACTCGTTCGTTGTCATGAGCCAGGTAACCGGAACCCCTGACAAATAAAGGATACCCGTCACGATCCGCATGGTCGGCGCGGCATTTAGCATGATGAGAGCGATGTACATTCCATCAATATGGCCCACCTTGTCGCCTGACCGGATTGCAACAACACTTGTCAGCATGCCGTAGCAAATCATGACTGGGATGATGCCAAACAGGATTTTGTTGACGGAGCTTTCAATGAGAAAGAAATTCAGCACCAGCGCCAGAAAGACGAATGCGGGACCCAGCACACAGAGTATGGTGATGCCGATTGCACGATGCACACGAATCGTTGCCGCTGACCGTTTGAGAAAAACCATCAGGCCAAGTTGCACAAGTAGACCGAAGTAAAGGCAGTAGCTCGACAGTACGTGGTAGGTGATGAGCCCATTGGAGCTGTAATGGCCTCCAGCAATGGAAACCGTGCGATTCGGATTGATCCAGCCCACGCGTGGATAGCCCCAGTTGCCTGTCTGGAAAAAATTCAGAACCGTGTACAAAAGGGACAGGTGCGACAGAACCCCAAAGCAAATGAAGAAAATCTGAGTTTTCGAAAAAACGCGCTGACGTTGAGCCGAGTGGTTCATTGGTTCAGTGAATCTTGCATAGAACGGTCAGAACCTGCTCAGGATATTTTTGAAGCTGATCTCAGTCGAGTTTGCCGGCATGGATACGAAATCGCCATCCACCCCAACTTTTATTGGCCTTGAATAAATGTCAGGCGCATTACCCAAAAATATTCCTTCCGCACCCGGCAGTTGCAGGGGCGGCGTGATGCCGGCCAGCAACAGGAACGTTGTGTTGGCATCGCGTGCAGTCGCGGCCGCATCTTCCGGCGTAGCATGTTGCGTGGCCATCTTTGCAAAGAGGTCGGAAACGTTGACCATGCCTGATTGAACCGCCCCGTCGCGATAGAAGGCCATGAGAGTCGGTGACAGCGCATCATGAACCAGTAAATCCACATCTTTGGCCTGCGTCGCGACGAGTCCTGATTTCGTTGTGTCACCGGTGATGACGACACTTCGACCCTTGTAACGGAAAATATATCCAACGGACGGATCAGCAGGAAAACGGTCAAGGGGGAACGCGCTGACTTCCAGGTCTGGCGTTTTGATCAGCGCGAGCCGTTCATCGCGAGAGGAAATTTTCAGGGTAATTGATCGTCCGCCAAAACCTGATGGCTGAATGTTTCCCGTCGCTGATTGCGCAATTTTGTAGCGGCTATCCAGTAAGTAAGCCTGTTGCAGGCCGGCCACGACGCCTTCCACGCCCTCAGGGCCAAAGACGGGAATTGGTTCTGGATTTCCCGACAACAGCCAGTTCCAGTTCAGCAACTGGCCCAGGCCATTCATCCGGTATGAGTGTGTGCTCGTCAGGAAGATGGCTTTCACCTCGCCCGCGCCAAATCCCATGCCTTCAATAATCTGGGTGCTCTTGTTGCCCGCGTCGACAACAAACAGGTTTTTACCTGCCACCACGACCACGCAAGGCTCGCTGCGCTTAGGATCAACAAGGAGTTGCGAACCGGCACCACACAGACCCACATGCAAGCCATCGGGCACGTTGGCAATTGTGCTGTTTGTCAGTCGATGCTTGACTGCGAAGGCAATCACCAAATCCAGAATGGGCTTTCTGAAAGCGTAAGCCCCCACAAAAATCACGCACAGAACGAGTAGAGCGATGAAGATTTTTATGTAAGCACGTTTTCTGTACATGGATTTTTTATATGTCTTGTGTATGGCAGGCTTACTCATCATACTGGCAGATTGCTATTTGCGGATGTGTCCGATCTTTACGTTCATCGCAACACTCTCGCCAAGGTCACCACTTTGCTGCCAGGCATTGTTCAGTCAGTCTCGCGCTAAACGCCCAGCGACTTTGCTGTTGTGCGCGGGGTTAATGCTGACTGTTTTCGCTGACGTCCGAGCCAACGGCAACGGGTGTGTAGGCTCGCTTCCCATGGGTGCCTCGACCACGATCAGTAGCGGGCAGACTGGTCCGTGCAGCAACTCTGGCGCAGTGACAGACTTAAACATTACCGCCGCTGGAAGCATTTCCGCGGGGTCGAGTGGCGTCGCGAATACGGGCACGATCACAACACTGATTAATAGTGGCAGCGTATCGGGTACGCAATACGGCGTCACGAACACCAGCACGATTACGACGTTGACCAATACGGCCACTATTTCGGGTGGGGTGGCAGGCATCAATAATACCGGCACCATTTCCACGTTCAACAATAGCCAGGGCAAAAGTTCAAGTGCCCTGAGCTACACCGGAGCCTTGCCGGCAAACTACAACGTCATTATCAATAGCACTGCGAACTTCGGCCAACTTGCTGTCAACGCAGTGACAGGCACGATGGCCTTCAATATATATGGCAATACCGGAACAACGCTGGTGAACGGGGTGCCGACTTCGACTGTCGCAGCGGGTACATATGCCGATGTCTTACAAGGTTTTTCAACCTTGACCGGTTTTGTCACCGGGGCAACCGGCACGTTCGGAAGTCTGACGTACAGCCTGGTGGCAGATGGTTCGAATTCTGGTTGGTGGAACTTGGTTTTCGCGACCCCGGCGCCACCGCCTTCGCCCGCACCGACCCCGCCTGCCGAGACTAATATCGTGCCTGGCAGCGCGGTGGGGCTCAGCAGCGTAGGCGTGACGTCCTACCCCGTATTTAACGGCGGGGCGCTCACGCTCGTGGCAGGAGACAGTTCGAGCCAGCCATTCACCATCCTCAGTGCAGGCGGAACAATCACGTCACCGTCAAGCGGCTCGGCGCAGTTGTCAGGCGCTTTTTCTGGCCCCGGCGGCCTGACAGTGAATGGCCCAGGTACGCTCGTACTCACTGGTACCAACACCTATTCGGGCGGCACAACCGTGGCGTCCGGTACGCTTCAGGGCAACACCAACAGTCTGCAGGGCAACATCGTCAACAACAGCACAGTCGTATTCGATCAGGGCTTCACGGGCACCTACTCAAGCCAGATGTCGGGTCACGGCAGCCTGACGATGCAAAACGCAGGCACGCTGATAATGACTGGCGCCAACAGCTATTCAGGTGGCACAACGGTATTGTCCGGAACCGTATCGATCGCGGGCGGCTCTCCCTTAGGCACAGGCGTCGTCAATGTTGGTCCGGGCGCAACGCTCATGGGTAGCGGCACCATCGGCGGTGCGTTGACAGTCGCCGGCACACTCAAGCCTGGCAACTCGCCGGGCTACCTGGCTGTGACGGCTCCGGTGAGCTTCAACAGCGGCAGTACCTACCAGCAAGACATCGCCGGCCGTGTCCAGGCCAGCAGCACCACGCCCACGGGCAGCACGGGCTACTACTCGTTCATGAATGTGACGGGTGCGGGGGTCACGATTAATTCTGGCGCAACTCTTAACCCCCAACTGCAGAACCTGTTTAGCCCGTCTGAGGCGGGCTACGGCAGCGCGTCGTACGTGCCAGTGCCGGGCGACAAGTTCCGCATCCTGACTGCCGATGGCGGCATCACGGGCAAGTTCTCGACGCTCTTGCAGCCAGTGGGCCTGGCCTCGGGTACCCAGTTCATCACGTTCTATAACTACAACGGCAGCAATAGCCTGGACCTGGCCGTGATCCCGTCGTCTTTCAATACCGCGGTGTCCGCGTCAGGCAACAAGAACGCGCAATCGGTCGGCAGTGCACTGGACAAGATGGTCGCAGCCAACCAGTCGGGTACGTCCTCCGCCGCGCAAGATCAGTTGCTGTATGGTGCCTCGGGCCAGTCGTTGGCCAGCCTGCCGACCTACACCCAGGGCCTGGCCGGCGAGATCTACGGCGCGACACTTGCCGTGGTGCCGCAGACCACGCAGCGTTTGCAACAGGCTGTCCTCACGCGGCTGGGCGACGCGCTGTTTGTCCCCATGCGCGGTGCAACGGCGGCGACCTCGGCCACCAACTCGGCCATCAGCGCCACCAACCCCGGTGGCCAGCCAACGGCCAGCATGAGCTCAAACCCCGGCGTCAACCCGTACGCCGCATCGTTCTCGAATGGCACGGCCTGGGGCGAGGTCGCCTACCAGTACGGCAACCGCTCGAGCGACAGCAATGCGGGTGGCTGGACCAGCAACCTGGTGCAGGCCGTGGTGGGTGCCGATGTCTACTCGGCAGGCGGAATCAAGGCGGGCGGCGGCGTGTCGCTGTCGAACACCAACGTGTCGGCCAGCCAGGGTTCGGGCACCGTGCAGCAGGGCTCACTATTTTTGTACGGCAAGTTGCCGGTGCAACAGTTCGTGGTCGATGCGGTGGCGAGCTATGGGTTTAACTCGACCGACAACACCCGCCGCGACGTGACCGGGATCACCAATGGTTTCAGGGCCAAGGGCATTCAGGGCAACGATGCTTTGGTCAGCCTGGGGCTGAACCTGCCGATTGAGTTGGAACAGGCCACGCTGTCGCCCTACGCCCGGGTGACCTGGCAGCAAGTGACGCAGAATGGTTTTAACGAGGGCAGTGCAGCCTCGGCACTGACAGTCAACAGCTACAACGGCAACGGTGCGCGCGGTGTGATTGGCCTGGCTGCGGGGTCCAGGGCGACCAACCCGCTCAAGGAAACCTACACCTACCGCGCCAATGTCGGCGTGGGAGTGGACTCGACCACGTTGCTCAGCCCAATGCTGAACGCATCACTTGTTGGCACATCAACCCAGATCAATACCCCCAGCCCGGGTGCTGCGTTCGTGCAGGTTGGCCTGTTCGGCACGGCCAATTTGGCGGACAACGCCTATGCCTATATGGGTGTGACGACCGAGGTGCGCAGCGGTCAGACGCTGGTGGGTGGAAATGTCGGCGTGATGATGCAGTTCTGATCACTGTCTTTGACTGATGCTCGGTCACGCCGCATAGCAGGCATGCGCGAAAAATCGGTGAAGATCAGCAAAGGAATTCATTTGAATCAAGGAATCAAATTATTTCTTGAGCGTTCTGGCAACCTCAGCAGCCATGTTTGATAATCGCACCGCTTCTGCTGCAGCGTTGGTCGCTATTTTGGTTGCTGCGGCTGCCTCGGCAGAGGCCTTGATCGAGGATTCTTCAGCTTGATTGGCAACTGCTGCGGACGCTGCAGCTGAAGCAGCCGCAGCAGCCGAGGCCGCCTGAATTGCAGCCAGAGCAGCCGCTGCGGCGGCGCGGGCCGCTGCCTCTGCGGCCTTTACCGCGAACTCGGACGCAGCCTCTTTGGCAGCTTCGGTCGCACTCTGGGCTGCGACGACAGAATTTTTCGCCGATTCCGCCGCAGCCTTGGCCGCTTCAGCGGAGTGCATTGTCAGTGTGTTGAGTGATGAAAGGGCGGAAACATACCGCTCGTTCATGTTTGCATACCTTGCGCTCAATACTTCGATCTGAGTTTCCAATGTCGCGAGCTTTAGACCAAACTTCTCGACTTCAAAATTCACAAAAATCTCCTTTTTACCCCTCTGCCGAATGAAAAGGGATCTGAGCCGGTCACGATGCCAGAGTGGTCGACAATCTCTGTCACACAACAAAAAATTGACGCTGGCCGCAACGACTCGCTCGCTGATGCTACACCGAAATAACGGTCAATGAAGGGCACCAGCAAGTCATTAGACCTGTACCATATCTCTAATAATTGGTTCAGTTGAATATCAAGCGAAAAATTCAAGCGAGCATAGTCTTTTCATGATCGAGCATACTTCGCTTTCCTCTAACACTGAGGAAACATTACATGATGCGCAAATCCTGCGAGAGTACCAACACACTTTGGATTTGTTGACAGCGCGTGTGTCAAGGTTCAATGACGAACTCACTCAAAATGGCCGTTCACCGGACGCACTTCTGGATCGGGCGAAGGCTGCGGAAGCGCAACTCATTATTAGCAATACGGCACTTCAGGCACTCGGCAGGCTTGCTGAAACCAGTGCTCAGAATTTGCGAATCAGCGATGCTGCTCTGCGGGCGCTCGCACTATCTAGCGAACAAGGAAATGAAAAGCTCCGCGTCAGCGAATTGGCTTTGCTTGCCCTGACCAAACTGACAGACGGAACCAGAGAGGCAATGCATGTCAGTGGTGTTGCACTGGAAGCTTTCAATAAACTTGCTTTTTATGATCCATTAACCAACCTGCCTAATCGTCGATTACTGCTTGATCGTCTCAAACAGGCCATATCCACCACCGTCCGAACCAAGCAATTCGGAGCGCTAATCTACATTGATCTGGATAATTTCAAGACAATCAACGACACGATGGGCCACACCATCGGTGACCAGCTCCTGGAAATAGTCTCCACGCGCTTGGTCCAGTGCGTTCGGGAAAGTGATTCGGTTGCCCGTATGGGCGGTGACGAGTTTGTGATTTTGCTTGAGGGGTTGGGAAAAAATATCGAGATCGCGGCCACCGACGCAAGAAATCTGGCAGAAAAAATTCTTGCTGTCCTTGGCTTTGATTTCCAGCTCGACAATTACTTGTGTCAGGTGACTTCCAGCATTGGCATCGCACTATTCTCCGGCGATCGCAACGATACTGTGGAAGATGTCCTTAAGCAGTCTGATCTCGCCATGTATGAAGCCAAATCAGGAGGGCGCAACACACTTCGTTTTTATGACAGTACGATGCAAGCTTTCGTGCTCGAACGTGTGCAGCTCATTGCGGACTTACGCATGGCACTCAAGCAAGATCAGTTTTGTCTGTTCTATCAGGTGCAAGTGGATGACAAAGGCCATGCATGCGGCAGTGAGGTGCTACTCAGATGGCAACACCCTACGCGTGGGTTGCTCTTGCCAGATCAATTTATCTCTTGCGCAGAAGATACGGGGCTGATTTTAGAAATAGGTAGCCGGGTTCTGACCAAAGCTTGTCATCAACTTGCTTTGTGGGCCGGCGACCCTGTGATGGCGAACCTGATGCTTTCAGTCAATGTCAGTGCCCGGCAGTTTCGTCAGGCTGATTTTGTTCAGCAGGTTGTTTCAACTTTGGCCCAAGAAAACGCCGACCCAAGCCATCTGACACTTGAGTTGACAGAAAGTATCCTGATTGCTGATGCGCAGGATGCTGTTCTCAAAATATGCGCATTGAAAGGCCATGGCGTACATTTTTCCCTCGACGATTTTGGGACAGGCTATTCGTCTTTGTCATACCTGCAGCACTTACCCTTGGATGAGATCAAGATCGATAAGTCCTTTGTCGATGAGATCCATGTAAGTCCCAGCTCCCACGCCATCGTGCGAACCATTCTGGCCCTTGGAAATACACTCGGATTTGGCGTCATTGCTGAAGGTGTCGAAACGCAGGAGCAACGCGATGTTCTGGCCAGCAACGGTTGTCGTTCCTTTCAGGGCTATTTATATAGTCGTCCAGTGCCACTGAAAAATTTCACCGCAGTCGTGCGTGAACTTCAGCCCGAGATTGCTGCGTGATTCTTGACGTCAGACTACCAGTACACAACTGACTGGCGAATAACCCTATGTCAATAAAAATTCGACTCGCTGTTGCTGATGACGTTGCTGCGGTAGCAGACTGTGTTTGCCACGCTTTCATACATTACATTCCTCGTATCGGTCGCCAGCCCGGTCCAATGCTTGACGATTATCAAACATTGGTAGAACAGGGGGCTGTGTATGTTGCTTGTCATCACGATGAGATCGCTGGTGCCTTAGTGCTGCTCGAAACGGAGGAGGGGTTTTGTATTGAGACTATTGCCGTGCGCCCGAACGCGCAGAGGCTTGGCACAGGCGGAAAGTTACTTTCTTACGCAGAGACTGTCGCTAAACAATCAGGCTATCAATCTATTTATTTGTCGACGCACCGGTTGATGCATGAAAGTCAATCGGCTTATGCGCATATAGGATATGTCGAGTTTGACCGGCGTCTCGTAAATGGGTATGACCGGATTTTTGTCCGCAAGGAGCTACTGTAAAAATCCGCTACCACTGCGGCCTCACATGCGGTCCGTTGTCGACTAGCGCACGTCGCTCAATTTGAAATTCGGATTTTCGATAATTCCGAAACGATTTCCAAACGGATCCAGAACGTAAGCGACCTTAATGTTCTCACCGACTTCGGTTACCGGCTGGAGTGCCGTTGCGCCCAAGCTTATTAGTCGAGCAAAGGATTCCCCGGCGTTCGATACCCCCCACAATGGCTGTGGGCCCGTCGCTCCGGGCGTTGCGTTTGGTAATAGCCCGAGTTCAAATCCGCCAACAGCGAAACCGACATAGAACGGCTGGTCAAAATACGGTTCAATTCCGAGTAAGGTCGAGTACCAATTTCTAGCCGCGGTCATGTCCGGCGCCGGATATATTGCAGAACGTAATCCTAATAACATTGGAAGCTCCTTAGGCTCTAAAACCCCAGCGCGAAAGCCAGGGTTTTTAAGAAGTCAGGTGGTGACTTGGGGCGGAATCTGATCTGCCCGAGAGGATGATAAATCCTAACTGTCAAAAGGTGGTGCAGTCATACCCAGAAAACGGTGCCATTAGTTCGTGATTCCCAGCGCGCGATTGACGGCCGCTTCGGAATGAATCTGTATCGTGTCAAACACCTTGACGCTCAAGTCCTTCTGGTTGATCAGGAGCGGGATTTCAGTGCATCCCAGAATGACGCCCGTAGCGCCCGTCTTACTGATCAGGTCTTCTGTGATGCGAATGAATCGCTGCTTTGATGCTGGCAGGAATTGTTCCGCCGCGAGCTCATCGAAAATCACATTGTTGATGAAATCTCGATCCGCTGCGTCAGGGGTGAATACCTCAAGTCCGAAATTATTTTCAAGGAATTCCCGGTAGAAAGGTGCCTCCATCGTGTACTTTGTGCCGAGAAGCACGACCCGCTTGACTCCAGCACGCCGAATTTCCTTACCGACCGCGTCGACGATCTGGAGAACCGGGATGCCGACCTCACGTTCGATCAGTTTTGCGGACGAATTCATCGTGTTCGATGCGATGACTAAAAAATCCGCGCCACCGCGCTTGAGTCGCGTGGCCGCATCGACCATGGTCTGGTTCAGTGCGGTGAAATCACCTTGTTCAGCGAGCTTTTCCTCTTTTGAAAACTCGCCAAACTCGATCGAGTACATCAGAATTTTGGCCGAACTTACGCCGCCAAGCTTTTTCTGCACAAGCTGGTTGATGACTCGGTAGTATTCGATCGAGGAGACCCAAGTGATTCCGCCGATGATACCGATCGTCTTCATCTGAGCGGCGGACGGGGGCGGATTGCCGGTGCGGTCTTGGACGGTCGCGGGCTCTACGGAGGCATTGGCAAGATTTGCGGCCATCGGTTGCCCGAGTACCAGCGATGTGAGTACGAGCGCGAGAATGGATCTGAGCATGATCAGCGTTGAGTTTTTTCATCGCCTTGGCGTTGGGGCGCATCGTCCCAGCCAAGGTCAGGTCGTGTCATCTATGCGAGATCACTCACAACATGACGATATCGAATTGTATGTTAAAGCCCGTGCACGACGATCCTGTCCGTGAAACTACATCAGTCGCAGACTACCCAACCGCTTGCTGTGACAGGTATCCAGAATCGCGCCGGTTCTCTCTTCCACACTCATTTTCGTTTCTGATGGATTAACCGTGACGCTGTTGAGCCGGACAAGTAAACTGCGACTTGCCACATTTTGAACCCTTATTCCATGTCGCAAGCTTATTTTGTTGATGCGCACCATCCTGATTGGGCGGACTCAGCTCTGGCGATGACCCGAGAGTACTTCGCCTGGATGGACGATCAGATTCAAGCAACCTGTCATTTCTCTATTGAAGAAATTGTGGGTATGCCGTTGAGCAGGTATATCGAGCTCGCGATGAATGTAATCACCCCTAAGGACGCCTTCGATGCGGTGTTTTATCTCCTGGCGAAGGAAAATGTTGCTGTCGCGATGGGTGGCTTGCGGCGGTTACCCAGCGGGCATGGCGAGGTGGTGCGAATTTATACAAAGCCAGAGCATCGAGGGCAGGGCTATGGAACCAAGGTTCTTGAAAAACTAATTTCGGAGGCGAAAATCCGTGGATTCAAAACACTTAATCTCGATACAGGTGTTTTTATGAAAAATGCTCAATTGATGTATGCATCGCGTGGATTTGAGAAATGTGAGCCTTATGAAGGGGCCGAGCCACCCGCCCAGCTGTTGCCGTACTGGTACTTTATGCAGCTTGAGCTGAGGTGAGCCTGTGTTGATCGCACCGTCATCGGCATATCCTCAGGTACACAACTTCAACAAGCACTCAATAAGATAAAAAGACGGATGGCCTGCATTAATTAAAGAAGAACATATTCATTTAGAAAATTGATGCGCTTCGATCAACTGTGACAACTAAGCAGTGTGTGCAAAATGCGACAAAACATATTCAAAATCGTGATCCTGTTTTTTATTGGTACAGGAATTTTCCCGGTAGCCTCTGCTCAGGATTATTGGGGTCAGAACTCTATTAAGAGTCCGGCAAATTTCATATTCGGCTACGGAAGTTTGATCAGTACAAAAAGTCGAAATGCCTCCGTGACGACTCCGATCCCAGCCATCCCCGTGCGTGTGTCATCAAATTTTGGCCTTATTCGGACCTGGAACGTCAGGGCACCCTCCGGATTTACCGCCCTTGGCTTGCGCAAGCCCTACCCTGGCGAGAAGGCCACCACAATCAATGGGGTGTTATTTCCCGTAGAGGGAGATGATATGGTCGCTTATGACCTGCGCGAGGAGGACTATGTACGGGTCGGCATTCCTCTTGCCGAAATTGAGGCGCTGTCCTGGCAAAGCCTTCCGAAGGACGGCAAGATTTGGGCTTATGTGCCCGCGATTGGCGGAAATGAGCCGGGTGTGGGATTGCCAGGCGCTAGCAATAAATTTCCTTTGCTTCAGTCTTACATTGACGTTGTGATTGAAGGTGGAATGGAATACGGCGATGACTACGTTAACGAGTTAATCAAGACAACCAAGGATTGGGAGCCGAATTGGTTAAACGACCGCATTTTGGCTCGTCGCCCCTGGGTTGCTGAAAAGAAGTACGGCCAAATTGATGGCTTTTTGAAACAAGTCCCTAGCCTTCAAAATCGACAGTTGCCAGAAGACTTTTCGGCCAACTTGGCAGCAGATTTAATACTACAAAAGGCAAAGTGAAAATAGGCGTGGCCGCAAGACAACGGCATTCGTGGGCCCCTCGTCGTTCCGTGTGGAACTTGACAGTCTGAATGTTGACGCCATTGCCAAAAAGCTGAACCAAAAAGGGAAAGCGTGCCGAAGTGATGCATGAGTGGCACAAGTCGCTGCTGCATGAAGTCGTCCCACCGCTAATTCAAAAGTGGGCTAGAAAGCTGAGGGTGAGCGTTTCAGGCTACTTTCTGCAGCGAATGAAGACCAAGTGGGGCGGGTGCAGTCATGCCGCAAAACACATTCGTTTGAATACTGAATTGGTTAAAAAGCCGAAGGATTTGTTGGAGTATGTAATCGTCCATGAAATGGTTCATCTGATCGAACCAACGCACAGCGATCGCTTCACCGAAACACAGCCGCCCAGTGACCCCTATGTAGTCGTCATTGCTCCCTTTTCCGCACCCGGTACCAACCACTTTGCCATTCGACGCAGATTTTGGGCCGTGGCCGCCATCAAGAACTCGTCTTGTGCCCCCTTGATCCCACGCAATCTCAATCGATCAGGCTTCAGTATTCGTTTGAGATGTGCAAAGAGCATCTCAACCTTCTTTCGATCCTTTCGCGACTGCAGATATTCAGGCGTGGCGCTGATTGCTCGAGCCACATTTCTTGCCGCCTCGTGAATGCTGCGCGTGATTTTGCGCACCGGTGTATTCGGGCAGCAACGATCCTTGATCGAACAATGCTCGCAGTCCATCTGACTGGCCCTATAGATAATGGTGTCAGCCTGGGTGATGTGTGAACGGGGGATCTTCATTGGTCGCCATTGACTACGAAGGGGATTGCCTTGCGGGCAACGATATTCGTTGGCGTGCTCATCCCAGGTGAACTCGCTGCTCGCCAGCGAGCCATCGGATCGTCCCGTTCGCTCCCAGACCGGAACATGCGGCGCAATATCTTTCTTGTTCACTATCCAGTCAAGCATGGATGCGGTCCCATACACCTCGGCGCCGCCTTCGCCGTCGGCTGCCAGCATATAGAGAGCAAGGGCAGAGGAAAGGGTGGATTTAGCGTTGCCGCGCGGCACCTCAATGTAAGAACGCCTAAAGCGTCGGTTGCCATCGGGCTTGATCCAGCCAAATACAGTTGTCAGGATAAACACCTGCCAGGGCTCGAGTTTGATCGGTGTGCCAGCCAACGGTCCCTTGACGTGAGGCAGTCGTTCGATGAACGCACACAGGTTGTCAGCCGGGTAGAAGCTGCGCCCCAACTTATCGGTCAACTTCGGATTGAAGCGGTAGGGGCTGTCCTTGCCTTTAAACCGGTCCAGGTCATCGAGCTGGCGCTGGCATGCGGCACGCACCCATTTGCAGGTCGGCATCTTGCCGGCAATCACAGCCCTGGCGTATTGACGGGCGATTACCGCATAGGTTCTCAAGGGGTGGGGTTCGCTGTTGCGATGTCAAGTCCCTGAGGGTCGGGATCTTGACAATAGATATCACTATTGATACCATTTCAAAAATGGACAAACTGGAAAAAATCCTTGCACAGATGCGTCAGGAGCCTGCCAATGTGCGTTATGGCGATCTGCAAACAGTCTGCTCGGCTTACTTTGGCAAACCCCGACAGGACGGTAGCAGTCACGCGATTTACAAGACCCCATGGCCTGGAAATCCGCGTGTCAATATTCAAAACGACAAGGGTAAGGCAAAGGCATATCAGGTGCGCCAGGTCTTACTGGCAATCGAACGACTGGGGGTCAAACCATGAACATTAATCACTACACTTATCGCGTTACCTGGTCGCAAGAGGACAACGAGCACGTCGGGTTGTGCGCGGAGTTCCCTTCGTTGTCCTGGTTAGCCGCTACACCGGAAAAAGCACTGTCCGGCGTTCGCCGCGTTGTCGACGAAGTGGTCGCCGACCTGCAGGCCGCTGGCGAGCCAGTTCCAGAGGCCTTGGCTGAAAAGAAATACAGCGGTCGCTTCATCGTTCGTGTGCCTTCCTTGGTGCACCGTGCACTGGCTACCGAGGCAGCAGAACAGGGTGTCAGCATTAACCGTCTGGTATCAGCAAAATTGGCGGTTTAAATTCCGCAGATATTTCACTCAGCCAGCGATCTCTGACCAGGGGTCATCGTTGCGGGTTGAATCCGCTGGCATCGAGATCCGAGAGCGCGCGGCCGGGGTAAATCCCATTTCGGCTTCATAGCCCTTCATCTCAAGCGCCAGATCCCGGATCACGTCCATGAGCGGCGAGCAGTTGTTTCCGGTCGAGCGTCACCGCATCGCCAACCTGATGATCGAACGTGTCGAACTCGTGCACGCAGGCGAATTGCAGGGCATCAAGGTGAAATGGCGGGAGTTGGGGTGGGATGCCCTGATCGGCGAATTCGCACCGCAGGGGATCGGTGCGGAACTGCTGGAGATCGAGGCCTGATGGACGATGCGCTGGAAACCTTCGTGCCCCTGCAGTTCAAGCGCAAGAAGGGGCGATGGCTCGCCGATTCGGGTGAGTTCGAGAGGTATTACTGCATTTATCGCTCCAGAAATGACGCAACGACAAATGGACTCCTTGGGTTGCTAATCACGGGATACAAGGCTGCGTATTGGAAGCAAAACCCCGAATGGATCGAAAAAAATGTAGGCACTCCATTCGATTACGTCCAGATCAACCACGAAACTTGGCGGTTACGAGCGAAATCATGGCGTTGGTCAAAGTTGCGGCCTACCGGCGAACAGGATCAGTGTTTTGAATTGAAGTGATGTAACAGACCAGTGCCTAGGCTGGCCAATCAGGTCGAGCCGTCACCTATGCCGCAGAAAGCATCAAATGCCCGACTTCTGCGTTGGCAGGTCGGACTTTAATTTCAATGTCGTAGCCAAGCCGTGTAAGGCAGTCCATCAGCTTGCGTTCGGACAGGTTGGTGAAGTCGCCACGCATCATGTCGGAGACTTTGGGCTGAGTGATCCCCATTCTTTTGGCCGCCTCTTGTTGAGTCAGG
>CAIJKV010000128.1 GCA_903821335.1 uncultured beta proteobacterium | reverse complement strand
TCCCGCTCATAGCAGCCGCAGGCAAGGCGCAAAGCACAGCAAGGTGCGCGCCTGACAAGGCACACCGTGCAATCAAGGCAAAATCCCGCTCATAACAGCCGCAGGCAAGGCGCAAAGCACAGCAAGGCTTCCTGCCTTGCGAGCATTTGCAACGCAGCCTGCGGCTGTTATGAGCGGGATTTTTTTATTCGCGGAATTGCATCTGGTAGAGCGCCGCATACGCCCCTTCGCGCGCGAGAAGTTCGGAATGGGAACCTTGCTCGATGACGCGACCGTTGTCCATCACGACGATTTTGTCGGCGTTTTGGACAGTGGACAGACGGTGGGCGATGACCAGGGTGGTGCGGCCTTGCATCAGGGTTTCCAAAGAGGCCTGGACCTGGCGCTCTGACTCGTTATCAAGCGCGGAGGTGGCCTCGTCCAGAATCAGGATGGGGGCGTTTTTAATCAAGGCCCGTGCGATGGCCAGGCGTTGACGCTGACCGCCTGAAAGGCGGGTGGCATTTTCTCCCACCTGGGTATGAATGCCCAGCGGCAACTGATCGACAAACTCAAGCAGGTTGGCCGCCTTGAGGGCGCGACGGATTTCGTCCTCGGAGGCGTCGTGCAATGCGCCGTAGCCCACGTTCACGGCAATGGTGTCATCGAACAAGACCACATCCTGGCTGACCAGCGAAAGTTGCTCGCGCAGATTACGCAGCGCCAGGGAGTTGATATCGAGGCCGTCGATCAGAATCGCGCCACCGTCGGGTGAGACAAACCGGGGCAACATATTGACCAGGGTTGTTTTCCCGCTACCCGACCGCCCCACCAGCGCAATTGTCTGGCCGGGCTCGACTATCAGAGTGATGTCACGCAGGGTGTCCACCTCGGCATCGGGAAATCGATGCGAGACCCCATGAAACTCGATGCGACCGCGCGCACGCCCAGGGAACTCGCCCTGGGCGATTTCCGTCTCGGAAGGCTGGTCAATCAGTGTA
The DNA here is from genome assembly GCA_903821335.1 of uncultured beta proteobacterium. GTDB lineage: Bacteria > Pseudomonadota > Gammaproteobacteria > Burkholderiales > Burkholderiaceae_B > Zwartia. The sequence continues at coordinate 6,713 of CAIJKV010000128.1, read as the reverse complement.
AAGACGCTTTCGGCGGAAACAAGCATCTTCTGCATGCGGCCAGCGACTTTGGTGAGGCGTTTGACTGGGTCAAAAATCTGCGCAAGCGCAGCCATGAACGCGGCAAAACTGCCCACGGTGAGTTCGCCCGCGTTCGCCTGGCTCAGGGCGACGGCGATCACGGCAGCGACGGCCACCGCGGTGACGACCTGCGTAATCGGGGTCAAGGCCGCGTCGGACGTCGACGCTCGCATATCGAAACGTCGCAGGCGCCCGCTGACGTAGGCGAACCGGTCACGTTCAAAGGCGTAGCCGTCAAACAGCTTGATGACACGCTGGCCGTCGATGCCTTCGCCCACCACACGGGTCAATTCGGCGTTCATGTTGACGGTGTCACGGTTGATACGACGCAAACGCTTGATAAAGGAGCGCGAAATCAAGACCGATACTGGCATGGTGATCAGGATGATCAGGGTCAGGCCCCATGACATGTACAGCAGTACACCGACCATCGCCACGACCACGAGTGACTCACGCACCACGACCGTCAGGACTTCCGTCGCATAGCCCGTCACATTGCCAGCGTCGACCGTAAACCGGTTGAGCAAACGACCTGAATCCCCTTTTTTAAATTCACTGTCCGGCATCGAGAGCAATTTTTCAAACATGTCGCGACGCACGCCGAGCAACACATTATTGGCGACCCAGGCCAGCAAATAGTCGCTGAAAAAGTTGCATACCCCACGCAGGAAGATCAGGCCAATAATGGCGAGCGGGACTTGCCACACGTATTCGGGCTTGGTGCCTGAGAAGCCTTCGTCCAGCAAGGGTTTCATGGCCACTGCAAGGGTCGGTTGCGTCGCGGCGGCACCTGCCATGAACAGTATGGCCAGCGCCAGGCCCTTCCAGTAGACACCCACGCGCGAATAGATACGACGCCAAAGATCGTTGTTGATCGGGTGCGAAGTAGCGAAAGCGGCTTTGGAAGACGAGGTCAAGGTAACACTCTGAATCAGGTGAAGCTGGGATTTTACCCGCACTCATGCTCAAACTCAGGAGGGTGCCGACTTGGGTCTGCAGCCGGCTTGTCGTATTCTTGCGCTGTGACACATTTAACCGACGTCCGCGATTTTCCCCAGGCAGTGATCGTGCGCCTCCCCAACTGGGTTGGCGACGTTTGCATGTGCCTGCCCGTACTGAGCCTGCTGGGGTCGCTTGGCATCCCCTACGCAGTCTGCGCACGTCCTTGGGCCAGAGAGCTGCTGGGCGCATTGCCACTGCAAGATTTCATCCCGATGAGCGGAAAAATCTGGGCCGATGCGCAACGCGTGCGAGCCTGGCGACACGCGCACCCGGCCTTTCGGCTCGGCTTGCTGCTGCCCGATTCGCTGTCCAGTGCGCTGACGTTTCGCCTGGCCGGGGTGCGCAGCGCGGGCTACCGCGACGACGGCCGAGGCCTGTTGCTCGACTGGTCCATCAGCAAGCCGGGGCGAACCCTGCACGCCGTGCAGTCCTGGTATGCCCTCGCGTGCGAGGGGCTCCGTCATTGGGGCTACGGCCCAGACCTGCCCCCGGTTGGCCCTGATCTGTCACTACCCTTGCTTGCTACGCAGGACGCACAGGCTCGCGAGCGTCTCGCGCAGTCAGGACTGACGCCACGACAATTCGTGCTGGTCGCGCCGACAGCGACGGGCCTGCATCACGGTCAGGTCAAGGTCTGGCCCCACTTCGATGCTCTGATTCGGGCCCTGCAAGACGGCGGCAGGCGTGTCGTCATGTGCCCACCCCCTGCGGAACAATTGGCGGCACGGCTCGCGGCCCCGACGGCCGAATTGCTCGACCCCCTGCCGATCGGCGCTTTTGCCGCGCTGGCCAGCCATGCCAGCCTGGTCATATGCAACGATTCAGGCGTTTCGCATCTGTCCGCTGCGGTCGGCGCCCGGCAACTGACACTTTTCGGTGTCACCAGTCCTGAGAGAACCGGTCCCTGGACACCTCATTCCACTAATTTGGGGCAAAATGGCCACTGGCCTGCTGCCGAGGCCGTGATCGCGCGCGCGCAGCAGCTTCTGGAATCACCCGGCCCGTAAACGCCTTGCTGTCGTCCTTGCCTTTCTTCGGTCTGCTGCTCTACCCACCCAATCTCTACCTGCTCATGCTGGTCGGGGCGGTGGTGTTCGCGCTGGCGCAGCGCAGACGAACCGCCCTGATCCTGACGCTGTCTGGCCTGCTCTGGGTGCTGGTGTGGTCGTTGCCCGAGACTTCGTTGTATCTGGGCGGAAAGCTCGAAACCCGTTACCACTACCAACTATCGGAAACGCTGCCCAAGGCAGACGTCATCGTGGTGCTCGGCGGCAACATACAGGGCAACCGGGCCAACTGGTTCGAACCCTATAACCGGGCGACCGCTACGGATCGTGTCGACCGTGCCGCAGAACTCTATTTTGCGGGGCGCGCTCCAAAAATCATCCTGTCCGGCGGTGCCCTGGAAGGACGTGTCAGTGACGCACGTGCCATGGCCCGCACGCTCAGGCAAAAGGGTGTTCCGGAGTCGGCGGTCATTCTTGAAAACGAGGCGCGCAATACTTACGAAAATGCCCTCCTGACCCAAAGTCTGCTGACGAGCATGGGTCTGAAAACCGTACTGGTGGTGACGTCCGCCCTGCACATGCCACGCGCCATGGCGGCCTTCAACGGACTGGGTGTGCGGGCCACTCCCGCAGGCCTGGCACCGCAAATCGTCGCACCCGACGATTACACACTGGACATGTGGACTCCACATATGCGCAGTCTCGAAGCCAGCCGGTCCATCATCAAGGAATATCTGGGGCTGTTCGGCTACTGGTTAAGAGGCTGGATCTGAGCGGCAGGCGTCACCTTGCCTAAAAAGAGCTGGATCTGAGCGGCAAACGTAATCTTGCCCCAAAAGATTTAGCTTGCAGCCCTGCGCGCAGCCAGGCTTGCTGCGTAGAGCGCTTCGTATTTTTCAGCCACGACAGGCCATGACAAGGTCGCGACCAGTTCACGACTGTTGCGCAGCAGATGTGCGCGGACCTCTGGGGCACTGCATATTTCCAGAAGTCCCCGGGTAATTTCCGCGGCGTCCTGCGGGTCATTGAGCACCCAGGCATCATGCTTGTGCGTGACATATTGCCCAAAGCCGCAATATTTTGGACCGCTCACCATCACCGGCAGTCCGTGGGCCATAGCTTCGAGGGGCGCCATGCCAAACGTGTCGTTCATGGTGGGATGAACATACACATCGGCCGCCTGGTAGTACGGCGACACCTGGGCCGTCGCCGCGACGAGCGTGACACGTGCCGCCAGGCCCGGATGCCGGGCGCCAAGATAGACCCTGGTTTCAGAATCAGCGCCCACCACAGCCAAACGATAATGCGACGGGAGTTGTTCCAGCGCCCGCAGGACTGCCGCAAGGCCCTTGCGCAACGGATTGCGTGCCACCAGCAGACACCCTGTATCAGCCGGTGTCCAGCCCAGTTCGGACCGCAGGCGCGCACGGACGGCTGGCTCAGGCACGACCAGATCGGCACCAGGCGGGATCACGACAATCGGTACCTCTGGCCCGTAGGCCGCATGCAGGCGGTCTCGCAGAAAGCTCGACACGGCCACAACGTGACGGCCAAGTCTGGGTTTGAGCCGGGAACCTTCGAGCAGCAAGTACACCGCATTGCGCAATTGCATCCATGCCAGCATCCGGTGCCACGCGTCGCGCCCGAACAGGCGACGATACCGGTACGGGTTGACGTGCATGACCTGAATGTCACCTGCGGGACCATCCATGTGAGAGTGCACGATGTCGAACCCGGACCGGGTCAGTGCCGAGGCGTGCCGGGCGAAATGCCATATGCGCAGCCAGCTTGGCCAGCGCCGGCTCATCCGGATGCGGATTTCCCTGACAGGCAGGTCATGATCGAAATCATTGGCAATGACCGTGACATCATGGCGCTGGGCGAGCACTTCGAACAAATTCACGCCATAGGCCTCGGCACCACCAAAGCGGCGACCAAAACGGTCAACCAGCAAGGCGATCCGCAAGCGCTCAGCCACGCCGGCGATCCTCGTGCCGGGTGAGACATTTCTGAAAGAACCTGAGCATGTGCGTTGTGCGCCAGATGCCGACACGGGGAAGCTCGAACAGGTTATCGTCTGCCCCCGCCAACCCTCGCTCGACCGTGGTGGCGTTGAGGTAGCCGGCGTCACGGATCATTTGAACGTGCTCTGGGGCGTAATGACCGTATGGGTAACAAAAAGCGGTCACGGGACCGTCAATCGCGTTTTCTAGCATCGCACGCGAGGTGACGATTTGCCCGCGAGCCTCTGCGGGCAATAATTCGGGCAGGTGCACGTGATCCAGGGTATGCGAACCCACTTCCTGTCCGGCCTGGGCCCATTCACGCATCTGGGCAAGCGACATCAGTGGCGAAAAAGGAACGCCTTTTTCGGCGTCCCAGAAATTGCCGCCACCAAGGTGGTTGGCAACGAAATAATTGGTTGACGTAAACCCGAGCTGCCGCAATACAGGCAAGGCGTGCTGGTGGACGTTGCGAAAACCGTCATCGAAGGTAATGCCAAATACTTTGCCACGGCGTTCACCTGTCAGAAAGGGCATCAAGTCTCGCATGCCCAGGCCTTGATAACCCAGCCGTTGCATCCAGGACATCTGCCTGCGAAAGCTCGACGGATGGACGGTCAGCCCACGAAACCGCGACCCGCGTGGCGCAGGCAAGTCGATCTGGTGATACATCAGGATGGGGATCGACATGGTGGCTCAGCTCTTGAGTACGCTCTGGTAGACGGCCAGCGTCTGGGCCACGAAATCGGGCAAATTGAATTCCCGGACCGCGCGCGCGCGCGCCTGGTCACCCAGCCGCTGCAACTGTTGCGGCTCAGCGAGAATTTCCCGCAACACGTCGGCAATCGCAGCAGGATCCTTCGCCGGCACGATCCAGCCTTCCTGTCCAGCCGTCACATTCTCGTGCAGGCCGCCCACGCGCGTCACCAGCACAGGCAATCCAAGCGCCATCAGTTCGCGGCAGGCAAACGACAATGCCTCGTGGTATGACAGAACAAAACCGACATCGCACGCAGCCAGCACGGGACGGACGTCGTCCAGCAAGCCCGGAAAGCTCACCGCCGCACGCAGGCCAAGGGCGTCGACCCGGGCAAGTTTTGCGTCATTGGGCGGGTCACCAATCACCACGACGTGAAAGCGCCCGCGCTGAGTCGGGGACAGCAGCGAAATCGCTTCGATCAGGTCGAGCCAGCCTTTGTCAAAATCAGATCCGGCGGAGCTACCCAGGACAATTTTGTCACGCAGCGCTGTCCCGAGGTATTGATCGCGCAGGGCAAGCTTGTTACCGACATCTGAGGGTGCAAAGTAGTCGGTATCAATACCATGGCGCACCGTCACAACGCCACAGCGCTGGTAGGGCGACTTCATCAACAGGCCGCGTACATAATCACTGACAGCAATGACCCGATCGGTCGCCAGCCACGCGCGCATGCGATGACCAAAACTAGTCAGGGAATGGGAGTTGTGCTTGGTCATGACGACAGCTGGCGGGCGACGCATTCCGAACAACGCGAGCATGACCTGCTTGTGGTCTGCCGTGCCATTGGCATGCACAATATCAAAATGTTCCTGGACGATTAATCGACGCAACGCTGCGCGCGGACTGAACCACGACGAGGGCCGTATGCTGAAAGACATGTCGACAACTTTGACCCCGGGCACTGCGGCCGCGAGGCGGTACAGGCGACTCCCCTTTGGGGTCGCTACTGTCAGCACGTGTTGTGGCGACAGACCTTGTAGCAAATTGACAATGTAGGTCACGTGCCCGCCACCATTGCGCGCATGAAAGTTGGTGTACAGAATCTTCATGGTTTGCGACGCGCCGAACCGGCTCGATTGAGGAACATCAGCTTGCTATAGCGAAAAAAACTGCCTGCCGCCGCAGTCGCTGCGAGCACAAAGCCGTGACGTCCATCGAGGAAGCCGCGCCTGATCAAATAAATGCGCACAAAGGTCCAGACGCTATGGGCGATCACGCCCGGGATACCCACGCGCTTGCCACGTGCGGCCATCATGCGTGCCGCATCGCCGGAATAGCGGTTCATCTTGACGAGCAAGGCGTCCAGATCGTCGTACGGGTAATGCAACAGGCAGCTTTTTAAGGTTGCCACTTCGCCCGCCACCCTGACTTGTTCGTGCACCGCGACATCGGTAAATCGACCGACGTCGTGCCTGAACAGGCGCAGCACCTCGTCGGGCCACCAGCCACTGTGGCGAATAGGTTTGCCGCAAAACTCAGACAGCCTGGGCACTTTGTAGGCAGTGGCAATGGGGTGACGCAGGGTCTGAATGATCTCAATCTGTAAGGCTGGCGTGACGCGCTCGTCGGCATCAATGGAAAATACCCAAGGCTGCGTGACCCGGTCCAGGGCGCGATTTTTTTGTGGACCAAAGCCAGGCCAGTCATCGTAGTGGTGAACGTGGGCACCGAGGCTGCGGGCGATCTCTACCGTGCCGTCCAGGCTACCCGAATCGACGACGATGATTTCATCAGCAAAACGCACAGACTCGAGGCATGCACGAATATTTCGCGCCTCGTTCTTGGTAATGATGACGACGGACAGCCCTAGGACTGGGGGCGCAGCGTTCGCTTCCATGACTTCCATCTGTTGTAGAGAGGCCCGATCACGGGGTGAGAAGC
>CAIJKV010000127.1 GCA_903821335.1 uncultured beta proteobacterium | reverse complement strand
TCGCCCGATACGATATGATCTTCGCAGATGCCTGCGCCACGTGCTCACGGGCATCCAACATTGTGATGATGAGAACCTGCGCATGAAATTCATTCAAGCTCAAAACATGGCACCCCCCGCCGGGCACTACAGTCAGGCGGTCCAGGCGGGTGGTCTGGTGTTTGTGTCAGGTGTGCTGCCCGGCAATCCCGCAGAGGGTGAGGAAGATAGCTTTGAAAGGCAGGTCCGGGCAACGTTCAGGCAAGGCGCCAATATTCTCGCAGCCTCAGGATGCACACTGGACGATGTCGCGCAGTGCACGGCCTATATTGTCGATGTCAGGAACTGGCCAAGGTTCAACGCGATCTATGCTGACATTTTCGGCGCACACAAGCCCGCGCGTACGGTGGTACCTGTGCCCGAACTGCACCATGGGTTCCTGATTGAAATTCAGCTCGTCGCCGAACTGCAAGCCTGAAACCTCTACCCCGCGAGCGTGTCTGCAGCCCGAACCGGGATGGCGCTGCGCGCAGGGGTGCTCGCGCATTATCCATTTTATTAATATGGTTATACTTGCCAGCCAAAGCAGAGATTCAAACATTCCAGCCTAATCATCCGATATGACCACCCAGCAGGACACGCCGCGCGGCGTGGAGCCATCCAAAATTATATTTGCCAATCAGTTGCGTGCTGTGGCCGTCCTGTTTGTGCTGATTAATCACCTTTTTGGCATCTATTTTCTGGCGCCTGACTACGTGTCGGAAACGATCCACTCGCCCATTTTGCAGCACCACATGCCGCGGGAAATTGCATGGCTATTCTCAGACAAATTCAATCTTGGGCCGTTGGGCGTCGCAATTTTTTTTCTGATTAGTGGTTTTGTCATTCCGTTTTCCTTCGAACGCTACAGCAAAGTTCAGTTTGTGATTGCGCGGTTATTTCGTATCTATCCCACCTACCTTTGTGCGTTGGCAATAGAAATAGCAGTCCTTGCGATTTCCTCTCTGGAATGGGGCCAGCGCATCCGGATTCACCTGGCTGACGTGGTCCAGAACATCTTCTTGATTCAGGGGTTCACCGGTGTCAAGAGCATTGATCAGGTCAACTGGTCACTCGCGATAGAGTTGAAGTTCTATCTCGCTGCGATGCTCATGTCCTCATCGATCAAAGTCGGGCGTCTGTGGCCGTTGTTCGTGATGCCTGGTATCGGCTTGATATTCAACGTGTATTGGATACATCAGGTCCAAAACATCTTCACTGTTCAGTTGAGCATGGAAGTGATGTATTTGGGCTTCATGTTTATCGGGACATTGTTCCACTACCACTATAAAAAACAGGTTAGTCTTCCGGTTTTCTGGCTCGCGCTGATCAGCCTTCTGCTGATGATGTTGATCAGTTGGCGATCCGGGTTTTTTGCTGAGCAGTTTTTCTACCCTGTCACGGCAAACTATGTGTACGCGCTAGTGATATTTGGTGCTGCCTATATGTTCCGGGATCGATTCCGACCGGTAGGCATCATTGACTGGATCGCGGGGATCAGCTACCCGCTGTATTTGATCCATGCAATTGTTGGCTACACGTTATTGCAAACCCTGATGGGGCGCGACGACTGGTCATTTTTACCATCCATGGCACTGACCGCCGTAGTGACCTTTGGAGTCGCTCAATTGCTGCATCAATCTGTCGAGACCCAAAGCCACGCATGGGGCAAAAGCATTGCCCGAGTCAGGCATGTATTCGCCTGAGTGCAATACCGGGCGTGTGAATTTAGATCAGGACGACATATTTTTTGAATCGTCTCGTTAATATTATCAATGATCGGAATAAATAAAATACCTTTATCATATTTATCAAAAATATGGATTTTTTTTATTGCCTTTTTTAGCAATGTTTGGTTTGCAAGTCTGACCAATTCAATTGAACGTTAGAATCTCGCGATGGTGAAAAGAACGCAGCAGCGGGGTCGTTGATGAAGGATTCAATAAATAATATTGCCTGGTTGGCTGACGCCACAGTGCGGGAATTGATCCATCGTTTCCCATTGCCGATCGCGTTGCTTGATCGCGATGGTCGGGCATTAGTCCTGAATGATCGTTTCGTTCAGCTTTTTGGTGCCAGCCTGGTCGAGGCGGCTGCTATCCGGGAAGTCCTGCGCACGTCGTCGCCCGACTGGACCACTGTGCGCGTCACGAGCCTTCGTCGAGGCGCCATCCTGGTCAACGTCAGGGTTCTCCATGTCCAGGAAAACCTGATGCTGATTATTGATGACGTGGCAGATCCCGAGTTGCTGGCGAGGCTGGATGAATTGCAGGCGCATACCACTGAGCTTGAAAGAGTCAGTGCGACTGACTCATTGACCGGCATCTGGAACCGCACGCATTTTGACCGTGTGATCGCCCTGGAGCTTGATCGAAGCATTCGCTTCCGGCATCCCGTCTCGCTCATATTCTTCGATGTAGACAATTTCAAGCAGGTCAACGATACCTTCGGCCATCAGGTGGGCGACGCGGTTTTGCAAGAACTCGTCGGGCTCACCAACTCGACAATTCGCTTGATCGACGGGTTCTATCGCTGGGGTGGTGAAGAATTTGTTGTGCTGGCTGCGTCGACGAGCTACTGGAAGGCTGCGACACTGGCTGAGAAGATACGCAGCAAAGTCGAGCAGCACACTTTCGCGGGCGCGGGGTCGGTGACGGTCAGTCTCGGTGTCGCCGAACACATGGGCTCGGAAAAAGCGCAAGACTGGTTTCGCAGGGTGGACGACGCGCTCTACCGCGCCAAAAGAACTGGGCGCAATCGTGTCTGCGTGGATCCGCAGGGTAATTCGGACGTGTGGGCTGCCGAAGGGGGCTGGTCCATCGTGCACCTGGTGTGGCGTGATATGTATGAATGTGGCAACCCGACGATCGATCGCGAACACCGCGAACTGTTCGATCTTGCGAATGCATTGTTTGACGCCTCGTTCAGTTCGCAGGCTGCTCCGGCGGCCTACATGGAAGCGCTCGATAAGCTGATGAACCACATCGCGCAGCATTTTGCCGATGAAGAGGCTGTGCTAGAGGACCATGGCTACAAAAAACTCGAGTCGCATCGTAAAGCACACGCTGGTCTGCTCGCGCGGGCTTACAGTCTGCGGGCCTCGCTTGCGGCGGGCAAAGGCACCTTGGGCGACCTGGTCGATTTTCTTGCCAATGCGGTGATTGCAGAGCACCTGTTCAAGGCTGACAAGGATTTCTTTTCGCTGTTTCAAAAGCCGCACTAGATTCACCCCACGGATTTTGTGTCTGATGATTCGCAGCGCGGATTTTTGTGTCTGATACTATTTTACGGGTGAGCGATATTCTTGATTGATCGCACGGCTGAGCTTTTATCCAAACCAACATGGTGCTTCAATGACCCATCACCCTGACGTCGTGAAAGAACAACCCGTTTTGAAACTGCCTATTTCACGCTTTCCAGTTCCGGACCTGGCGGATTTGCCGGTCGATATTCGGGAAAAGATTGTGGCAGTCCAGGAAAAATCCGGCTTTGTGCCGAATGTGTTTTTGACCTTGGCGCACCGTCCGGACGAGTTCCGCGCTTTTTTTGCATACCACGACGCCTTGATGATCAAGGATACTGGCGGCCTGACCAAGGTCGATCGTGAAATGATTGTCACGGCGACCAGTGCGAAAAACGATTGTTTGTATTGTGTGGTGGCGCACGGCGCAATTCTGCGCATTTATTCCAAGGCACCACTCGTCGCGGATCAGGTCGCGGTGAATCACAATAAAGCAGACATCCCGCCGCGCCAAAAAGCCATGCTTGATTTTGCCATTAAAGTTTGCCTCGATTCCCGTTCAGTGGGCGATCAAGACTATGCAACACTGTATCAACATGGCTTCGATGACGAAGATATATGGGACATCACCGCGATTACTGCATTCTTTGGCTTGTCCAACCGAATGGCGAACGTGATTTCCATGCGGCCCAACGATGAGTTTTTCTTGCTCGGCCGATTCCCAAGGAAGTAATTGAATTTCAGAACAGCGAATTCGACGTCGCATCACCATCTATTTTTAAAAGCAGAAACCAACCATGACCAGTTTGTTTGATCCCATCCGGATCGGTGACCTCTCCCTGTCCAATCGCATTGTGATGGCGCCCTTGACACGCAATCGGGCAACCGGTGGCGTACCCAATGCCATGACGACGGAGTACTATCGCCAGCGCGCCAGCGCCGGCCTGATCATTACCGAAGGTAGTCAGATCAGTCCGATGGCCATGGGCTACCTCGATACCCCTGGTATCTATAGTCCCGCGCAAGTCGCAGCCTGGCGCGAGGTGACTGAAGCGGTGCACGCGGCGGGCGGACGCATTGTGATCCAGCTCTGGCATGTCGGTCGCATCTCCCACACCTCGCTGCTGCCTGACGGCGCGGCACCGGTGTCCTCAACCAATCAGCGCGCAAATGCCCACACCTTTACGGCGGCAGGTTTCTTGCCCGTGTCTGAACCCCGCGCCTTGCACGACGATGAATTGCCTGACCTGATCGAGCAATATCGCCATGCGGCGCGCTGTGCCATGCAAGCGGGTTTTGACGGTGTGGAAGTGCACGCCGCCAACACCTACCTGCTCGAACAGTTCCTGCGTGATAGCGTGAATGATCGCACCGGTTCATACGGTGGCAGTATCGCCAATCGTGTTCGCCTGATCGTCGAAGTCGTGCGTGCCGTGTGTGACGAGGTTGGGGCTGGGCGCACCGGCATTCGCCTGAGCCCCTTGACGACTTTTGGCGGTAGTGCCGCGCTTGACAGTGACCCGCAGGCACTTTATGGCTGCTTGATCGACGCGCTGGCCCCCCTGGGGCTTGCCTATATGCATCTGATCGAGGGTGAGACGGGTGGGGCGCGACAGCCCGAAGGCGCCCCGGTGCTTGACTATGCGGCATTGCGACAAGCATTTCCCGGCGCCTGGATGATCAACAACGGCTACGATCGGGACGAGGGGTTTGAGGCTGTCGCGTGTGGCAAGGCTGATCTTGTCGCATATGGACGGCTGTTCATCAGTAATCCGGATCTGGTCCGTCGCCTGCGCGAGGATGCTGCGCTCAATGCGCTGCAGGCTGACAAACTGTATGGCGGAGGTGCCGAAGGCTACATCGATTATCCGGCGCTGGCTTAAGGGCCTGCGCGCAAGTTCAGGTGCGCATCGATCAATTGATCGATGTTCTCGCTGAACGCGTCCAGATGCCTGGAAACCAGAATACCTTGAAATACACCCATCATGAAAGCGGTTGTGTCGCGTGCAAGCAGGTCCGCGTCAAGAGAAGCGGTGATCGTACCGGCAGTGATGGCTGCCTTGTAAATGGCTCTGAACTGGTCAAGCAGCGCTGTGCAGGGTTCAGTCAACACATTGAGAACCGAACTGAATTCATCGACATACTCGCAGCGTAGCAGCATGATTTCGTAGGTCTGCATCGCCTCGGGGTCGGACAGCATCCTGGCAAAGAACAGTTTCATGTAGCGGCCGAGCAGTGCGAGCGGATCTTCTGATGACGTGTCATCAAGTATTTCTTTCAACGATTCGAAAGCACCGGTGTATTCCTGTTTAACGGCGAAAAACAATTCTGCTTTGTTTGCAAAGTGCCAATACACCGCACCGCGGGTGACGCCAGCGGCTTTGGCGACCATATCCAGCGAAGTGCGACTGACGCCACGTTCATAAAACACGCGCCTGGCCGCGTCCACGATGGCTGCACGGGTTGCTAACGCTTCGTCTTTTGTTTTTCTGGCCATTTTCCGGGCATTTTCTAGTGATCAGCGCACGCATGGGGCATGAATAAGCCAACAACATTTGCCCAATGAATTCAAGGCATTTAGTCATTTACATACAAACATGTATGTATATAATATACCCAAAATCATTTCCAAGACAGGAATCAGTCAGATGGCATTCTCTTTACGCTCTGCACGTCTGCTCGGCACGCTACGCAAGCTGTTGACGTTGAAACATCTGACGCATGCCGTCATCACGGGCGCGGCAGCGATTTCGGTCAGCAACCTCGCGGCGCAGCCCGCGCCGGGTGCGCCACCTGCCATGCCGGTCGCCGTCGTTGAAATCAAGGCCACCCGCATTCCCAACGTCATTGAAGTGATGGCTCAGGCAGAGGGCGCCAAGGAAACGGAAGTGCGTGCGCTCGTCGGTGGCATATTGCTCAAGCAACTTTATGAGGAAGGCGCGCCGGTCAAGGCAGGACAACCCCTTTTCCAGATTGACCCTGAACCATACAAAATTGCACTTGACGAGGCTCAGGCCCGTGCCAGGCAGACGTCACGCGAGGCTGACCGGCTCAGGAAACTCTTCGACAAGCAGGCCGTGAGCCGCAAGGAAATGGATGATGCTGTTTCAGCTGATGAAATCGCGCAAGCCACCCAGAAAAAAGCTCAGTTGAATTTGAAGTGGACCAAGGTCACCGCACCCATGGCCGGCATATCCGGACGGGCACAACGCTCTGAGGGCAATCTGATCACGACAGCCAGCGACGGCAGCTTGTTGACAGTCGTCTACCAGATGGATCCGATCTGGGTCCGTTTTGGTTTGGCCGAAAGTGATTTGGCACTGTTGCCAACAGGGCGCCTGACCGCGAGCAAAGACACCTCGGTCGAGTTGTTAAAGAGCAATGGTCAGACCTACCCGCTAAAAGGCACCATTAATTTCCTGTCCAGCTTTATCGATCCTAAACTGGGTACACAGCAATTCAGGGCTGCGTTCGCCAATCCTGATGGCGTGATCAAGCCGGGCCAGTTCCTGCGTGCAAAAATCCAGGATGGGTTCCGTGAAGACGCATTTCTGGTTCCGCAGGTTTCCATCACGCAAACAGCCCAGGGGCCCATGGTCTGGGTGATCGACGATCAGGGCAAGGCCGCGCCCAGGCCGATCAAGACAGGCCAATGGATCGGGCTTGACTGGGTCGTGCTCAGTGGGTTGCGTGTGGGTGATCGCGTGATCACGGACAATCTGATCAAGATACGCCCCGGTGCACCGGTTGTCGCCAAACCCGCCGCCACGCCAGCGTCGGCTGCCACGGACAAACCCGCTGCCAATCCGCCTGCCTCGGACAAGGGGCAGAAATGAGTTTTTCGGAATTTTTTGTCAAACGGCCGATATTTTCAGCCGTTATTTCCATTGTGATCGTGCTGGCCGGGATCATGGCGGCACGCGTGTTGCCGATCGCGCAATACCCGGAGATCGCCCCGCCAACAGTCATCATCAGCGCGAACTATCCCGGCGCCTCGCCTGAAACGCTGACACGCACGGTGGCGGCACCCATCGAAGAGCAGTTGTCGGGCGTTGAGAACCTGCTCTACTTCAGTTCGACAGCAGCCTCCAATGGTCAGTTGACCATCAGTGCCACGTTTGACATCGGCACCAACGCCGATGTGGCAACGGTTAACGTCAATAACCGGGTCAAGATTGCCGAGCCCCGATTGCCTGATATCGTGCGCCAGTACGGAGTGACCGCGCAGAAGCGATCCAATGACATTCTGATGGTGGCATCGCTCACTTCGCCAGACAAAAGTGTGTCTGGCTTGTTCCTCTCGAATTACGCCTTGATCAACGTCCTGGACGAACTCAAGCGGTTGCCTGGCGTGGGTGATGCACAGATTTTTGGTGCAAAGGATTACTCCATGCGCATCTGGTTGAAACCAGACCGGATGGCACAGCTTGGCATCACGACCGCCGATGTCGCCAACGCGATCGCCACGCAAAACAAACAGAACGTCGCTGGCAAAGTCGGCCAGGAACCTGCACCGCTTGGTCAACAACTGGTCTACACGGTGACTGCGAAAGGCAGGCTGCAAACTCCGGAACAGTTTGGCGATATCGTCATCCGCTCGGCCGGGCCGTCAGGCGTGTTGCGAATCAGGGATATCGCACGTGTGGAGGTTGAAGCGGCCAACTTTGATGCCGACACGACGCTGCTGGGCCAACCTGTCGCCGCAGTGGGCATATTCCTGCAATCCGGTGCCAACGCGCTCGAGGTCGCTGATCGCGTGGTCAAGGCCATGGAGGTGTTGAAAAAGAAATTCCCACCCGGCGTGGACTACGTCATTCCGTTTGACACGACGAAGTTCGTCAAGGCATCCATCAACGAGGTCTTGCACACCCTGGTCGAGGCGATGGTTCTCGTGGCGCTGGTGGTCTTCCTGTTCCTGCAAAACTGGCGTGCGACACTCATTCCACTGATTGCGGTGCCGGTTTCCCTGATCGGCACCTTCGCCGGTTTGTGGCTGTTTGGTTTTTCCATCAATACCCTCACGCTCTTCGCCATGGTGCTGGCCATTGGTATCGTGGTCGATGACGCAATTGTCGTGCTCGAGAACGTGGAAAGGCTGATGATGGTGCACAAGCTCTCTCCCCAGGACGCCGCCATTGAGGCGATGCGCGAAGTCTCGGGCGCGCTGGTCGCGATTGTGCTGGTGCTGGCCGCGGTGTTTATTCCGGTCGCCTTCCTGGGTGGCATCGCCGGACGGCTTTACCAGCAGTTCGCCATTACCGTCGCACTGTCCGTGACGCTGTCTGGCATTGTGGCGCTGACGCTGACACCGGCACTATGCGGGGTGATGCTCAAGGCGAAACATGACGAACACCGCGCCTTTCGTGGTTTCAACAGGTTCTTTGATGCATTGACCCGCGGGTATACCGGGCTCGTCAACAAGACCCTCCATCACCGCATCATTGGCTCGTCGGTCTTTGCCATCGTGATCGTTGGCTGCGTTTTGATGTTCAGGCTGGTTCCAGGCGGGTTTGTGCCGGCCGAGGACCAGGGCTACCTGATCAGCGCATTAATGTTGCCTGACGGAGCCAGCCTGCAACGAACCAAAAAGAGTGGTGAACTTTTCCAGAGCATGGTCACGCAGGATCCGGCGGTTGACAAGGTTTTCCTGATTGCCGGCAATGACATCATTGGCGGGGGCGTCAAGTCCAGTGCCGGAACGGTGTTTATTCCTTTGAAAGACTGGGATAAGCGCACAGCAACGGCTGACGATCTGTCCAAGAAGTTTTCTGGTGCTGGCATGGGACTGACCGATGGCCTGGCGCTGGTATTCAACCCACCCGCGATCCGAGGCCTCGGTGCCGCGGGCGGCTTTGAGTTTTACATCCAGGCCAAGGGCGAGCCCAATGCCCAGGAGCTCGCAAAGGTGACCAGCGAATTTACCGATGCGTTGCGCTTGCGCCCGGAACTGACGCGTATCAACACCTTCTTTCGTCCGACTTCCCCACAGCTCTACGTCGAGGTCGACGAAGCGCGCGCGATCTCTCTTGGCATTCCCGTGGCAGATGTCTACCAGACCCTGCAGGCCACGCTGGGCGCACTCTACATCAACGATTTCAACTTGAGCGGCAGAACCTATCGCGTGCAAATTCAGTCTGACGCGGCCTACCGGTCCACGCCAACCGATATTGGCCAAGCGTATGTGCGTGCCGATAACGGCAGCATGATTCCGGTGTCGGCGCTGATCAAGGTGGATACGATCGTGGGGCCTGAACAGCTCGAAAGGTTCAACGGGTTCCTGGCGGCCAAGATCCTGGGCAACACGTTGCCCAATATCAGCTCTGGAGATGGCATCGCCATTGTCCAGGAGGTTGCGGCAGCCACCCTTCCGGCAGGATATGAAATCGCCTGGACTGGCCAGGCTTATCAGCAGATCCGTACCGGCTCGACTTCTGGCGTGGCATTCCTGTTCGGGATCATCATGGTATTCCTGATTCTGGCGGCGCAATATGAGCGCTGGTCGTTGCCGATTGCGGTCATCCTCGCTATTCCCTTTGGTTTGTTTGGCGCCTTGCTTGCGGTCTTGCTGCGCAGCATGCCAAACGACATTTACTTCCAGATCGGCTTGATCGTGCTTGTGGGGTTGTCGGCAAAGAACGCCATTCTGATCGTTGAGTTCGCCGCCCAGAAGCGGGCACAGGGCATGGGGGTGCTTGAGTCTGCGCTCGAGGCTGCACGCCTGAGATTCAGGCCGATTGTCATGACGTCGCTCGCGTTTATCCTGGGTGTTGTCCCGCTCGTGATCTCGACCGGGGCGGGTGCCGGGGCCCGGCAGTCCATGGGTACGGGGGTGTTTGGTGGCATGCTGGCGGCGACTTTTGTCGCGACGATCTTCGTGCCAATGTTTTTTACCTGGCTTTCGGGTAAGCGCAATAAGGTGGCGAGTGACATAGTCTCACATGGAAGCCAACAGGCCTCGCCTCACGACCCGTCGGGGAAGCAGCCATGATTCGATCATCAATCAAATTTCCAGCGCCCGGGTTATTGGTCAGTTCGCGCGTGCGCACGGTTGTGATTGCCGCGCTGGTGGGGCTGAGTTTGTCGGCCTGCACCGTCGGCCCGGATTATCAACGGCCAGATATTGTGTTGCCGGCAACCTATCAGACCGGCGCGACCACGACGAACCTGATTGCCCTGGCTGCTGACCAGGTCGCTGATCCGGCGAAGCTGATCAAGCCGGACTGGTGGACATTGTTTGAAGACCCGGAACTTGATGAACTGATGCGCATGGCGCTAGTCGAAAATGCTGACCTGCTCATCGCGATTGCAAGAATTTCCGAGGCCATCGCGCTCGCCCAGCAGGCTGGTGCCCCAGCGTACCCGAGCCTGGCGTTGTCCGGGTCCGGGGTGCGCGGTTCATCAGGTGCTGCGGCCACGCCCACTGGTGTTCAGGTCATGTCCAACACGTCGCAGGTCGGTCTGACGGCAGCCTACGAATTCGACGTCTGGGGAAAAATTCGTCGCAGCCGCGAGGCCGCCAACGCACAGGTCACTGCCAGTGTATTCAACAAAGACAGCGTCGCGTTGGTCACGGCAGGGTTGGTGTCCAATACCTACCTCAGTCTGCGATCGCTGGATGCACAGGTGACTGTGATGAAGAGTTCCATCGAGACGCGAAGCAAAAGCCTGAAGATTGCCGAGGCAAAGCTTGAGGGCGGGCTGGTATCGCCCATCGACGTGAATCAGGCCATTGCAGCGAAAGCCGCTTCCGGGGCGTTGTTGGCCGATCTGGTCAGGCGACGTGAACTGGCTCAAAACCAGCTGGCGGTGCTGACGGGCAAGCTTGATTTGAGTCTGCCTGCCAAAGATGTTCGCAGCCTTCCGATTCCGCCTGTACCACCTGCAGGTCTGCCATCGACTTTGATCGAGAACCGGCCTGATGTCAGGCAGGCAGAGCAGGACTTGGTCACGGCCAACGCACGCATCGGTGTTGCCAAAGCCAATTTTTTCCCGTCTTTTACGCTTACCGCATCGTACGGCGCGCAGAGCGTTGATTTCAGCCAGTTCCTGGCTACGCCCAGCAACATCTGGTCGATGGCCCTGGGACTGGCCCAGCCGTTGTTTACCGGCGGCTTGCTGCAAGGCAAGCTGGACTATGCCAATGCCGTGCAACAGGAAATCCTGGCAGTCTATGTCAAGACACTGCGCACGTCCTTCCGTGATGTCAGCGATGCACTGGTCGGGGTCAGGCAAAATCTCCTGGCAGAGAACGAGCTGACCGTGCAGGTCGGCGCTTCCGGCAAGGCCCAGGACCTTGCAATGCTGCGCTATGAGGCCGGCTATGTCGACTACTTGACGGTGCTCGAAGCGCAGCGCTCGTTCAACGATGCGAGTCTCGCTTACGTAATCAATCGAGCTGCGAGGTTGCAGTCTAGTGTGGATCTGTTCAAGGCACTCGGGGGAGGGTGGCAGCCTCAATAAGCCAGATCGCCCCGATTGACCGTGCGTAAGTGGCCGTTTTCGCCTGGCATGCAAGCTGGCTAACCGGACTTTTGGATCCAATTGATTTAAGATCAAAAGGTACTCAGGATCAAGGGGCGAACATGTCTCATAAAAAGCAAAAAGTCGTTGCCACAGCGAGTGTCCGGGCGCCCGAGGCAGTTAAATCGCGTGACGGTGCGAGCGAAGTGGCCAATGAGTTGCCTAGTGAGGTAGCCAGTCAACTGGCCAGCCATGTGACCAGTGAAGTGGCCAGTGCAGTGGTCCGTCATCTGGGTGGAAAAAGTGGCCGGCACAAGACTGCCGGTCACGCGACAAGTAAAGCGGGACATCGTCCTGACGTGACCGCCGAGGCCGACAAATCTGACAACGCTGACAAGAAGAAATTTGGTGAAAAAGCGTATCAGCAGGAACTTAAAAAACTTCAGGTCGAGCTTGTCAGGCTTCAGGAATGGGTCATCCATGCGGGCCTGAAGGTGGTGGTGCTTTTTGAAGGACGAGACACCGCCGGAAAAGGCGGCACAATCAAGGCCATCACCGAACGGGTGAGTCCGCGGACGTTTCGTGTGGTCGCGTTGCCCGCACCCACCGATCGTGAAAAATCCCAGATGTATGTCCAGCGATATCTGCCACACCTTCCCGCTGCGGGTGAGGTCGTCATTTTTGATCGGAGTTGGTACAACCGGGCCGGTGTGGAACGTGTGATGGGGTTCTGTGACGAGAAAAAAGTGCATGACTTCCTCGTCATCGCCCCCGCGTTCGAGCGTGTCATCGTCGAATCGGGAGTGATCCTGCTCAAATACTGGCTGGAGGTGAGTCCGCAAGAGCAGACCCGGCGACTCAAGGCGCGCATGACCGACGGACGCAAACTCTGGAAGCTCACGCCGATGGATCTCAAGTCATATGGACGCTGGTTTGATTATTCGCGCGCGCGCGACGATATGTTTAAGTACACCCATACCGAGTGGGCTCCCTGGCTGGTCGCGGACTCCAATGACAAGAAGCGCGCGCGCCTGAACATTATCAGCGACTTGCTTGGACGCATTCCCTACAAGAAAGCCCCGCGCCATAAGGTGCGTTTGCCAAAACGCCAGGCGCAAGGCGATTACCGGGAGCCTGAGCACGTGGTGGCAAAGGTCAGGGAGATTTTCTGAGGCATGACACGGTGACTGTCCGGTCGTCTATTTATGGTGCTTTTTACGCTTCGACCTTGAAACCGCCCGCTACTTAAAAACTGGTAGCATTGTTTGAAAGATTCATTGAAAGTAGTGAGACATAAAATTCATAAATACTTTATTGGGAACGTCCGATGAAAATCTCAATCCTGAGCGGCGGCATCGGACACCCACATGCAGGGTGGGTGGCGATTGACGAGTTGTCCGAACTCCTTGCGCATTACTTTGACGCCGAGTTGCTATCAACCTATCCGACGCCCAAGCCATGGCTGGCCAAGGTGCTCAGGCAAGGTCGGATTCGTTACCACCCCATCGATTCGCAAGGTGGTGATGTATTGATTGTTGTGGGCCGCGGGTCCCCGGATCTCAGCCTGATCAATGCCATTGCGGATTGCCGGAAAAAATTCAGTCGAATTTATGCCTGGGTGACAGACTCCTATTTCCAGCCGGGATTCGGTGCAGAAACCGCTCAATATGATGCGATCACCGTCACGGCGCATGAGGATGTTGCGTTTGTGCGTGACAAGTTTCACGTTCGCGTCGAACAGCTTTATCAGGGGGCCGACTGCCTCACCTGGGTGCCGCGGCGCGAGTGCCTGCGCGAGATCGACATGATCAGCTTTGGACGCACGCCACCCAGTTATCAGAAGCAGTTCTCTGGCATGTTCCATGTGCCCGAGTCCCCCTACCTGTATTTGCACTCGCCGCTTGGCAATATCACCGGACCGACTGTGCATCTTGAACGAGGCATGCTGTTTAAATTGTTGCAGCGCGCCAGTATTTCGCTGGCATTCCATTTATATGTCGAACCTCAGGGGGATCGTCCACGCTCGATGATGGTGACCAGTCGTTGGCTTGAATCGCTGCTTTCAGGCTGTATTGTGGCCGGCAAGCGACCGATATCTCGTATGGCTGAAGAAATGCTGTTCTGGCCCGGTGCGACCCTGGAGTTGCCCGATGACCCCAAGCAGGCTGGCGGGGAATTGATTGACCTGCTGGCCGCGAGCGATTCCTTGCGCACGCAGCGTCGCAGCAATATGCGCCATGTCGTGTTGCATCATGACTGGCGATATCGCATTCAGGAGATGTGTGCACTGTTTGACTTACCTGCGCCCGCGCTGCTGGCACAGGATCTGGCCAAACTGCAGGCGCTGGCCCGCAGTCTGGAGTAAGCGTTTAGTAAATCACGCGTCGGAAGGGGTGAGAAGGTTCGGCGATCAATGGTTGCCCGGTGCTCGACGCCGAGTCCGAAGCCGGCCTGTTCTTGATGCTTTCACCCCATCCCAGCAGCAGAAATAGCATGGGTTCGGTTTGCGCTCCCATGTATACCGTGGTGAAGGCGATAAAGCACATCAGGTAAATTCCCGAAAACGTGAACCCGAGTGGCGGTTCTCCGACCGGCGCTTTCAGGCCCAGTGCGATCTGTGTGCCAATCGCGTACAGGAAAATGAGGAAAAACACGGTTGGTGCCAGGACACCGTGCTGCAACGCCATCAGGAAGAAAGCGTTATCGATCGACTCCATTCCGGCAATCGATGGCACAGTGGTCAGGCCCCAGCCGGTCCACATTTTTTCGATCAGGAATTTCATGTACTCGTCAACCATAACTTGCCGGTAGAGCATGGTCGTGGCCTGTTCGCTCATGACTTCGCCGGCAACCGGTGTCAGGTAGATATCCAGCGCGGTTTTCCCCACGACCCCGCCGACGATAAAGATGAACGCAACCAGGATGAGCCACTTCTTTCGCTGCTTGGTGTTGCCGACCGCCACCAGCGTGGCGCCTGCGAAACCGCCAATCCAGGGGCCGCGTGAGATGGTCATGATTGCCATCGTGATCAGGATGATGCTGATCTGATTCTTGAAGGAAAACGGAAACTTGGCCGCGAATTTCTGGATGATGCCCAGCAACCCTTCTTGCGGCTTGTCCCATTCCCCGACCCAGTCGAGCCATTTATGCATGCGGTAGACCGCGATGATCATGACCGCAGCCAGGATAGGGTGTTCGAACGTGCCAGCGGTTCGTGCGAGGCCATAGCGAATAGAAAGCCCGCTGCCCGCATTGGGAAACAGCGGCGAGAGCGCCTTGAAAACAGGACTGACGAAAAACTTCATTTCGTACACGAAGGTCGGGAAAAATAGCAGGAATATCAGCACGAACATTTTTGAAGTCGCAATGTCCATGCGTCGACTGTCGATCAGGTAGCAGCCCATCAGGTAGGGGCCGATCAACGAGGACAGCATGTAAAAGGCGTAGTTCTGTGCGTCGGAATATCCGCGTCCCAGGTAGTCGTTGAAAACACGCACTGCCACATAAAGCAACAGCAGGATTTCCATCCGCCCAAACCGCATCACCGGAAGGTAGTCGCGCGCCAACACGAACAAAATCGGCAGTATGGCGGCTTGCATGAAGTTGGGGTCGGGAAGACCCGGGATGTCGACAAAGAAATTAAAAGGCAGCATCAGGAAGAACGGCAACCACGCCTTCAGGAATGCCTCTTGTGGACCGCGGTTCGCAAGCATGTAGATCGAAATCAGCATTGCGACGAAGACGATGTAACGCGTCATGGAGCCTGGTTTTTCCGAGCGGTCTTGGGAAAAGGAGGGAATCCCCTGATTTCCAGTTTTTCAGGTGGATTATCGCTTAAAATCCGCACATGAAGCCATTTAACTTCGCAGCGTTGCTTGCCCCTTTTTTTCTGTCGGTCGTGCTGCTGTTGGCAGGCTGCGCGAAGCTGCCCACGATTGCGCCGCATCCGAATGTCCCGTCGCCGGTGAACCCCCAGTTCAAGGTGCCGGATCAGTCGAAATCATCGACCTTCGCGACCAAGGAAGAGCTGGCCAGAATCGAGGAGATCATCAACCCTCCCTACGAAATCGGTCGCGGCGATGGCGTCAGCCTGGATGTGTTTGGACGACCTGAGGTCAGTGGCAAACACACCGTCGGTCCCGACGGGAAAATCACGGTGCCGATCGTAGGCGACATAGAAATCGGTGACATGACGCGTGACGCGGCCATGAGCGTGGTGAACCAAAAGTTGCGTGGCTATTACTCAAACCCGGTTGCGACACTGGCGGTGACTGACTATATTTCCAACCAGGTGACCGTTCTGGGTCGCGTCCAGACAGCCGGGGCACAGCGGTTCACGCATCCCCCGACCCTTGCCGAGGTGCTGGCCAACGCCGGTGCCATGCCGATCCTGGACAAGACGGCGACCCTCACGCGCTGCGCGATCATGCGTGGGCGAGACACCCTGATCTGGGTCGACCTCAAGGCATTGCTGACGGGTGATGTTCAATACAACATTCGCCTGAAAAAAGGCGATATTGTCTACGTACCAGATTCGTCAGACACTGCAGTCTATATCCTCGGCGCAGTGACCAAGCCTGGCTCTCTGCGTCTGACGCCCCGTATGACGGTGCTCGACGCGTTGGCACAGGCAGGCGGCCCCACCGTCGACGCCGAGAACCAGCTGATTGGCCTCTACCGGGCGGGTGCCGAGCAGGTCGAGGTCCTGCAGCTTGCCGAAATCATCGACCCGTCGCGCAAGATGAACTATGCGCTTGAAGACGGTGATGTCTTGTATGTGGCCAATAGTGGCGTGGCGGATTTCGGTTATGCCGTGGCCAAGCTTTCCCCCTTCATCGCCGCACTGTCGTTCGGTCTCTTGATCCTCAAATACTGATGCTTGCAGCTGCTACCATGTCTGAACAATTCGATTCGTGCGCAGCAGGTCCTTCACACGCCACTGACATCGACGTCTCGGTTGTCATCATCGGTCGCAATGAGGGCGCGCGGCTGTTGCGCTGCATCGGGTCGGTTCAGGCGGCCAACTGGGGCGCGTTGCGCCATGAACTGATTTATGTCGATTCCCGTTCGACCGATGACAGCGTGAGCCGGGCCCAGGCTCTGGGTGTCAAGGCCTACGTACTGGATGACGCGGCACCTTGTGCCGCCAAGGCTCGCAATCTGGGCTGGGCGCAGGCGCGCGGGGTCTTCATCCTTTTTCTCGACGGTGACACCGAACTTGATCCTGACTTTGTCAGGCATGCGCTGGTCGCGCTGCAAGATCCCCTGATCTGCGCGGCCTGGGGGCACCGGCGCGAGTCCCGTCCTGAGCAGTCGCTCTACACCCGCGTGCTGGACCTGGATTGGGTGTATCCGGTCGGGCGCACGCTGTATTTCGGCGGTGATGTACTGGTGCGACGTGCCGCACTGGTCTCAGTCAACGGCTTCGACCCGACCCTCAAAGCGGGTGAAGAGCCTGAAATGTGTGCACGTCTGCGCGCCGAGGGCTGGCTGATCGAACATCTCGATGTGCCCATGACCCGGCATGACCTCGCGGTCACGACGATGCGCGCGTACTGGCTGCGTGCGTACCGTTCTGGCATCGCGTATGCCGAGGTCGCCGAGCGCATGCGCTTGCGTGGCGACGCCATGTGGCAACACGAGGCCAGGCGTGATTTCTGGCATGGTGTGTTGTTCCTGTGCGCACCTGTTGTCTTTCTGGCACTTTTGCTTTGGGCACCCTGGCTCGCGGCGTTGATGGGAGTGCTGGGCGTGGCCTATATCGGTCGCACGGTTGTGCGCTGCAGATGGAAGGCTCCCGGGCAGCCCTTGCTCTGCTGGCAGTATGCCGTGCACGTGTATTTTCAAAAAATCCCTGCGTTGTTCGGTCAGCTTAAGTGGCGCCGTGCGCATCGTCAGCAAACCGAAATTGACCTGGTGGACTACAAGGCCACCGGAGCGGACAACGGCGTGGCGCGCGCGCAGGGCACTTCGCTCAAAGCACGCCTGGTGCGCCTGTTGTCGCCAGTGGCCGGGCTGTGGCGAAAAGTGGTGCTCGAACGATGGTTGCGCATCTGGAGTCTCGCGCGCCTGCAAGAGGCGACCGGGCGTTCAGTCGATGCGTCCAATATTGTTCTTGGCCCGATCGAGGTCCACGGCACCGCCAATATCGCGCTGGGCACGGGTGCGATGATTTACCCGGGTGTCTATCTCGAAACGCAGGGTGCGGGCCGGATCGTGATCGGCAATGACGTCGTGCTGTCACGCGGTGTGCATATCGTGGCCTTCGACGCGGTCACCCTTGCCGATGGCGTCATGGTGGGCGAATACTCCAGCCTGCGCGATGCCAATCACCGCCTGAGCGAAATCAGTGTGCGCGACAGTGGGTTTGACGTGGTGCCAATTTCAGTCGAACGCAATGTCTGGATCGGACGCGGCGTCACCGTGCTCAAGGGCGTGACCCTTGGCGACAGTTGTGTGGTGGCGGCCAACGCCGTGGTCACCCGCTCAGTGGCGCGTGGCACCGTGGTGGGTGGTGTGCCCGCCCGTATTCTTTGAACCTGTGAACCAAACGATGCCTAACACTTCCAGATCCCCACGCCTGGGTTACCTTGTCAGCGCCTATCCGGCGATCTCGCACACGTTTATCCTGCGTGAGATCAAGCGTCTGCGCGAGCTTGGCCATACCATCGTCACCGCTTCCATCAATCGCCCCGATCGGGCGCTTGACCGAATGGATGCCTACGAACGTCAGGAAGCACAAAACACGTATTGCCTGAAGACTGATGGACTCGTCGGTGCGCTGTCGGCGCTGAAGTTCTGGGCGACGATCGCTCCCGGGTTACTGTTCAGGATGTTGTGGTCCAGCCTTGCCATGGGGCCCGGCGCACGCTGGTGGAAGGGGCTTGCCTATGGGATCGAGGCTGCGATGGTCGGCCGCTGGATGCAGCGCGAGAATGTGAAACATCTGCATGTGCACTTCGGTAATGCAGGCGCGACGGTTGGAGTGCTGGTTAAATGTCTCACTGGCTGTCATCTGTCACTGACCATTCATGGCCCGGATGAATTTGACGACGTGCTGGGCCAGCACCTTGCAATAAAAATGCAGGCTGCCGATGTGGTGATCTGCATCAGCCAGTTCGCCCGCGGCCAGCTCATGCGGATCAGTCACCCTGACAACTGGCCAAAATTCAAGCTCTGCAGGCTGGGCGTGGATCCGTCCCAGTTTCATTTTGCCTTGCGTGAGGGCAATGCGGTGGCAAGCCTGCTGTGTGTCGGGCGACTCACCCCTGCAAAATGCCAGGTTCTGCTGGTTCAGGCATGCGCGACGTTGCGAGACGCGGGGGTGCCGTTTCACCTGGTGATCGTGGGTACCGGTCCTGACCTTGAGCGTGTACAGCAGGCCATTGCCGCACTCAATATGCAGAAATCCATCACGCTGACGGGCGCGCTCAACCAGGATGGTGTACGTGAGCAATTCGCGCAAGCTGATATTTTTGTCCTCCCCAGCCTGGCCGAAGGCATCCCGGTCGTACTGATGGAAGCCATGTCCAGCGGTGTGCCGTGCGTGACCACGCCGGTCAATGGTATCCCTGAACTGATCCAACATGAAAAAACTGGCCTGCTGGCGATGCCGGGCGACGTCGATAGTGTCGCTGAACAACTGCGGCGCCTGATCGCCGACCCGGCATTAAGACGGTCACTGGCACTGGCCGCACGAGACAAAGTGCTGGCTGACTTTGATCTTGAGCGCAACGTGGCGCAGTTGGGCCGGTTGTTCGATCAGTTCGACGCGCCAGGCAAGGGCGTTTCGTGACGCGTCGCCTCTCCATTTACTTTTTAGGCTGATTGACAATCCATGGACCTTTCAATATTGATCGTGACCTATAACTCCGAACGACTGATTGGTCCCTTACTGGACTCGCTCAAGACGGAGTTGACCGCAATGTCGGCTGAAGTGGTGATTGTTGACAACGCTTCAAGAGACGCAACTGTCGAGTCGGTACGCACCTTGCATCCGTGGGTCACCATGATCGCCAGCCCTGACAATCTTGGTTTTGCTGCGGGCAACAACCTCGCGGCCAAGAGCGCGACGGGTCGCTATTTGTTGTTGCTCAACCCCGACGCGATTCCTGCCCCCGGTTCACTGGCACGTGGCATCGCGCTCATGGACACGCATCCCGACGCAGGACTCGCGGGCGGCGAGCTACGTGGCCTGGATAACAGCCGCCAGCCTTCATCGCGCATGTTCCCGACCCTGCTCGATGAGGTGTTCACGCTTTCCGGGCTTGCCGCGCGTTATCCCGAGAGTCAATTGTTCGCGCGCCTTGACCGACGCTGGGCCGACCCTGAACAGGCGGCAAGCGTGGACTGGATTCCCGGTGCGTTCGTGTTTATCCCGGCCAAGGTTTTTTTGCAGTTAAATGGGTTTGACCAACGATTCTTCATGTACTACGAAGAGGTCGATCTATGCCGTCGCATGCAACAGGCGGGTTACCGGATTTACTACTGGCCTGAACTCAAGGCCATGCATATCGGTGGCGAGTCGGCCAAGACTGTCATCAAGGCACGGGTCTCAAAATCAGGTTCACAGCTGGAAAGCTGGCGCATGCGCAGCGGCCTGTTGTACTACCGTAAGCACCACGGTGCTGGGGGCGCGGCGGGTTTGCACTGGATTGAATGGGGATGGCACAAGTTGCGCCAGCTCAAGGCGAACCTGACTGGCCAGGCCGCCCGGGCGGCTGATTTCGGTGAGCATTGCACCCAACTGACTCAGGCCTGGCAAGACACGGCCCACGGGACCGTAAGCCCCCCGAAGCCCTGGTGATTGGGGTGATCTTTTCAACGGCTGAGGGATTCAGCATGAACAGGCAAGCAGTGTCATGACGACAGCACCGTTGAAATCCAGAATTATCAAGGCCACGGCCTGGCTCATTGGTGGCAATGTTTCGTCGCAGATGCTGCGCCTGATCAGCAACCTGTTACTGACGCGCTTGTTGACGCCCGATGCATTCGGACTGGTGGCCAGTGTCAACACACTGTACTTTGGTCTGGTGATGTTTTCCGACTTTGGTGTCTGGCAGAGCGTGGTCAAAAGCGAGGATGGCACCAACCCCCGGTTCCTGGGGACAGCCTGGTCCATTCAGTTGTTACGTGGTGTCCTGCTCTGCGCGGTGGTGCTGGCGCTGTCGTTGGGCTTGCACATCGCAGCGGGCATGGGCGTGTTCGAGGCGAACACCGCCTACGCAGACCCGCGCTTGCCGCTGATGATGGCCGTGTTTTCACTTTCTGCCTTGCTGCAGGGGGCCGAGTCCATGCAACTGGCCAGTGCGCAGCGCGAGTTGCATGTGGGGCACCTGGCACGACTCGAAATTTTCACACAGCTTTCCGCCATGGTAGTGACACTGGTGATGGCGTGGGCAACGCACTCTGTCTGGTCCTTGCTGGTGGGTACTGTGTTTTCCTCGCTGGTGCGAACACTGCTTAGCCATTTCTATTTGCCCGGGCACAGTGAGCGGCCTTGCTGGGATCGTGCCTTTGCGCACGAGATTTTTGGTTTTGGAAAATGGATTTTTATCTCGTCCGTGATTGGTTTTCTCGCCGGAAACGGCGAAAAACTCATCCTGGGGGCGACGCTTGTCACTGCCAGTTTTGGCGTGTTTTCGATTGCCGCCACGCTGCTTGCCGCCACGATCGGTGTCTACTCCAGTATCAACGGGCACGTGGTTTTCTCCAGTCTGAGCATTGCCTTGCGATCGGAAAAGCGTGACGAGATCACGCGCTTCTACACACGTGCGCAGCAGTTCGCCGACCTGTTCCTGGGTGGGCTGGCTGGACTGATCTTCATGTCCGGGCACTGGGCGGTCTGGCTGCTGTATGACAAACGCTACCAGGACGCAGGCTGGATGTTGCAGTGGCTGGCTCTCGGTCTGGTGGCGTTGCGTCAGCAAGTGGTCGAGCAGTTGATGTTCGCGCGTGGTAAACCTTCCTGGGTCAGTGCCAACAACACGTTACGGGCGGTGAGCCTGGTCGTGTTTATCCCACTTGGGTTTCTACTGGCAGGTGAGCGCGGTGCCATCGCCGGTGTCGTGATCAGTCAGTTCGCGAGTTGGCCCTTTTCCATGAAGTTTAAGTATGACCAGGGATTGCTGACCTGGGCGACGGAAAAATGGTGGGTCCCCGCCTTGATCCTTGGGATGATGGTGGGTTGGCTGGTTGACCTCGCCTTTAGTACCTGGGCGCACTAATTACCCGACGCGACCATAAGGATTGCTCCCGATGCGCATCACCTTCATGACGGCTGCAGATGACTTGAGCGGAGGCGTTCGTGTGATCGCGACCTATGCCAGGTGCCTGCAAAATCGGGGGCACGAGGTGCTGGTCGTCAGCAACGCGCCCGACCCGTTCAACTTTCGAGACCAGCTTCGCGCGCTACGCCAGGGAAGTTGGCGCAAACAACGTGACCAGATGCGCGCGAAGGCCTCGGCCGGGCACATCGCGCTGTCTGGTGTACCCCATCACATTTTGTCCAGTTCCCGGCCGATCACTGCGCGCGATTTGCCCGATGCAGACATCCTGATTGCAACCTGGTGGGAAACCGCCGTCTGGATGCAGGGCATGCCTGTCAGCAAGGGACGCAAGGTTCACCTGATCCAGGGCTATGAGATCTGGCATGGGGACTCTGTGCGTGAACGTGTCCACGCGACGTTACGCTTGCCCAATCGCAAGATCGCCATTTCCTCTGGGCTCAAGCGTGACATCGAAGCCGAACTGGGCGACCTTGGTATTGTTGTTGTTCCGAACGCGGTCGATCTGGTGCAATTCAATGCGCCAGTCCGCGATCGTCATGTGCCGCCGACAGTCGGCTTCATCTATTCCCAACTCGTGATCAAGGGCGCTGATATTTGCATCCAGGCCTGTGAACAGGCGCGGCGAAGTCTGCCTGACCTTCAGGTGCTCGCGTTCGGCACCGACCACCCCTCACCGGAGTTGCCCCTTCCGGCGAATGCGATATTTGTTTACCGCCCCGCCCAGGACACGATTGCGCAACTTTATGCGCGTTGCGACGCCTGGCTGTTCGGTTCGCGCCTGGATAGCTTTGGCTTGCCGATTCTCGAGGCAATGGCCTGCCGTACACCCGTGATCGGCGTGCCGATCGGTGCTGCACCAGAGTTGCTCGCTGACGGAGCAGGGATACTGGTCGCGTCGGAGTCGTCCGAAGGCATGTCTGCAGCGATTCTGAGACTTTGCGCCGAAGACGCCGAATACTGGCGACGCACTTCCGATCTTGCCTACACCCGCGCCCACGGATACTCGTGGGAAGACGCCACCACACGACTGTTGAAGTATATTGAAGCAACCTAGAGAGGCGCTTGTATGGGCATGGTGAATTTGAATCGAGACGTGTTTTGCTTGCTGGGCTTGCCGCTTGATGTGATGACCATGCAGCAAACCGTCGCAGAGGTTCGTCGTGCGGTGCAGACCCGGCAACGCCTTTTTTTGACAACGCCCAACCTGAATTTCCTGATTGCCAGCCAGAGCGACCAGGCTTTTCGTCAGACGGTGATCGATAGTGATCTATGCATCGCTGACGGCATGCCCTTGGTGTGGATGTCGAGAATGCTCGGTGTGCCAGTTCCAGAACGTGTGACGGGATCGGGACTGTTCCAGAATTTGTGGGAATCTGCGCCGCCGGCCGGCGTGGCCCCCATTAAGGTGTATTTTTTTGGTGGTCTGCCGGGTGCCGCCCAGACGGCTTCCAACCGGTTGAACGAACGCCCAGGCGGTCTCGTTTGCGTCGGTTTTGAAACCCCCGGTTTCGGGTCGGTCCAGGACATGAGCGACCAGGGCGTGCTGGACCGCATCAATGCCAGCGACGCTGACTTCCTGATCGTCGCGATCGGTACAAAAAAAGGTCAGATGTGGATCCAGCGCAATCGTGGTGACTTGAAAACGCCGGTCATCAGTTACCTTGGTGCAGTGGTTAACTTTGCAGCCGGGACAGTGAACCGTGCACCGCTCTGGGTGCAGCGCACGGGCCTGGAGTGGTTGTGGCGCATCAAGGAAGAGCCCACCTTGTGGAAACGCTACTGGGATGACGCCACGGCGCTTTCCAGTCTCTTTGCGCGCCAGGTGTGGCCACTGTCGCGTCTGGTGAGCAAGCAACGTCAGGTTGTTCAGGCGGCGCATGCTGATGTGCAGAACTCGATTGACGAGCAGGGCTGTCGCCTTAAGGTGATTGGTTCCATACCGGATGTCATTCCGGATCAAGTGCGATCGGCAATGGTGAGTGTGTATCAGCAGGCTGGTCACGTCACGCTTGACCTGAGCCAGTGCATCATGATCGGTCCGCGTTTTGCTGGGTTGCTGTTGCTATGGACAAACGCTCTGGAGGAAAAATACCGTACCTTCAAGGCCGTGGGACTCTCCCCCGAAGTGCAACGGCAATGTCAGTGGAACGGCGTCGATCTGTTGCACAGCCGTCAGCGCGCGCCGTCGAATTAATCGCGCCGATTGTTCTGACGTTTGTCCTGGCGGCCTGTCCATTTGCTGCGATAAAGCGACAAGTTTTCCAACATCGTCTTCCAGCGCAGTATTGCCACTGAGATCAGCATGTTGCCAAGGGATGGATTGTCACCCGTGCCGCGACGGTCACGCCGATAGGTCGACCATTTTGTGAGCAACGTTTGCCAGCGTAGCCTCATCCCGGAAAGGGTGTTGAAACTGCTGAATTTGTGACCGGTGAGCGTCTCGAGGATCAATTCTTCCATGTACCCGCCACCCCTGAAGAGCGGAATGTCGTTGACGAACAAACCTACCGCGTCGGGATTGATTTTCTCGAGCAGACGCTTGGCGCGAGTCACTTCACCCTTGGTAACGTTATCGGCTTCTACGACCAGGAATACCTGGCCGATGGCTTCGATCAGTAACTCGGAATCTGCGCTGAGCAGTAGCGGTGGAAGGTCGAACAGAACATAGTCGTATTGCGCAGACCAGGTGGCGATGGCACTTTTGAAGAGATCGAGCCGTTTGAGACCATCCTTTTTGTGCTTGCCTATGCTGATGATACTCAGTTGCAAGTCTTTGTAGGCATAGGCTTGGGGTAATTCGTCAAGTGAGGCCAGTCCGGCCAGGTAGTCAGACAGCCCGACGTGGGAGTCAACAAAGTCTGCAAAGGGTGCAAAACTGTCTGCCTCGACGATCAGTACGTTCAGGCCAAGCTCCTTGAGGATATTGGCCGTATCCAGCAGAATCTTCGTGACACCTGACGTGGCCTTTACCGGAGCGAAGGCGTACGTATGCCTGTCAGTTCGAAGCGCGTTTCGAATCAGCGTTGATACAAAACGTCGCGTCTGTGACTCGGCAAAAATAATGGTGGGCAGGTCTTCTTCGCGGATTTGCCAGCCAGCCGAAGGGATTCCCATCAGTTTTTCGGCATCGTTGACACTGCGTATGCGGCGATCGAGCATGTCGACACCGATAGGTGCCACAAGCGACAGACCCGTGGCTGCCAGCAGCAGCAGCATCAGAATTTTGGTTTTTCCAAGACCGAACGGTGTTTCAGCCGGCAGCGCGGGCGTCACCAGACGCACAAAGCCGATGGCATTACTTTCGTTACTCAAGTACTTGAGTCGGGCGCGCAGTTGTTGAAGATCATCATTGCGAGTCCTGATCTCTGCCGTGAGCTTGACTGACGTCTGAAAGTTGCGGGCAAAATCGGAAGCCTGGCCTTCGAGGTTTGCCAACGAGGCTTTCAGCTCTGTCTGAACTTGCGTTTTCTGATCAAGGGTGGCAATCAGCCGGGAGCGGAAATTTTCAAAGGTGTTTTCATCGAACCTGGCTTCCTGTTCGGCCAGCCGTTTGGTGATTAAAGTCAGTTCCTCCATCGCCGGGGCGTAATTCGGATGCCTGGGTTCAATGCCAGAAAGTTGGCGACTCAGCTCTTCTGTTCGCTTGATGATCTCGTTACGCAGGGATTGCAGCCCATTGTCCTGCAGTTTCATTTCAAGTAAAGAGCGACCAAACTGGGTGGGTATTTCGCGCTGGCTCATGAACGCGTCATACGCCGCCTGTGCATCAGATCGCTCGACACTAATTGTCGTGAGCCGTTCGCGCATGTTTTGCAGGATGGCATCAAAGGGGTTCTGCGTGGCTTCAGTAAATGTGGTGAGGCCAAGTTTTTCGGCCAGTGCGACACGCTGTGTTTCGAAGGCAGCAATTTCGGCTCGCAGTCTGTTCGAATTCTCCTCGATGACTTTCAGCCGGTCTTCTGCGCCGAAAATCTGTTCGGAACGTGTCGTGGCCAGGAATGAATCGGTCACTGCATTGACGATATTGGAGAGGTATCTGTTGTCCTGGCTTTCGATGCCTATCTTGACCATATAGGTGTCAGGAATCGAGCGTACGTATATGTCTCGTTGTAATTTTTCGATGAATTTTCTTTCCGACATGCCCGCTGGCTGGATGTCGATGTTTTCATCTCGGAGCGTGAGAATTGCATGTTCAATCACGTCATACCGGGTCACCGTCTTTGACAGGTGATTGACGTATTCACGGTACTGCGAATTTGATTGAAGTTCAACTTCCCGATCCGTATCGAGGTTCTTCATATAGGTCGGAGAGACCTGGAAAATCGACTCGGCTATATATAGACTTTGGCCCTTGATCCATACCATCGGCAGGCCTGCAAAAAAGACCACAAACCAAACAACAATGCTCACGCGGTAATGGCGTTTGAGGCTCAGGAGCGGCTTGATGCCGATGCCTGGCAAATTTGTTGTTTTCATTGAAGAATCAGATTGTGTCCCCGAATTCATCCCTCTGCTGACCCTGAACAAACGTTAAGTAATTGGAGGAACCGACAAAAAGGCTATTGATCTAGATTTCTGAATGTCCGAATTTTTTACACTATACCGTGTATGGGGTGTAC
This sequence comes from uncultured beta proteobacterium, assembly GCA_903821335.1. Taxonomy (GTDB): domain Bacteria; phylum Pseudomonadota; class Gammaproteobacteria; order Burkholderiales; family Burkholderiaceae_B; genus Zwartia. The sequence continues at coordinate 3,438 of CAIJKV010000127.1, read as the reverse complement.
ATTGGGCGAAAATGAGGTCTTGGGCTCCTGTGCTCGTGTTATTGGTTGTTTGCAATTTTTCCTCGCTTATAGATTCCACCCCATGATTCAACTCTTATTGGCACTGGCGTTACTGCCCTTGATGTTGCCGGCATTCTCATTGCTTGTACTGACGGTGGCGGCGCTCGGGGTGCGCAAAGTGCCCTCCACGACAGTGGTCTCGACCCGGTCTGCGCCACGCGTGGCGGTGCTGGTGCCGGCGCACAACGAATCGGTACATTTGCTGCCAACCATCGCCTGCCTGCAAGCCCAGCTTCGTCCCGGGGATCGTCTGGTCGTGGTGGCTGACAATTGCATCGATGACACCGCCGCTTTGGGTCGGGAGGCTGGCGCTTTTGTCATCGAGCGTCACGACGACACGGCGCGGGGCAAGGGTTACGCACTGGCGTTTGGGGTGGATTATCTGCGCGCCGATCCGCCAGACGTCGTGATGGTGGTCGACGCAGACTGTGTCGTTTCGCCGGGTGCGGTGGCTGCAATTGCGCACGACTGCCATGAGACCGGCCATCCTGTCCAGATGTTGAACCTGATGAGCGCGGACGAGGGCGCCGGACTCAGGATGCGCGTGCTTGAGTTTGCGATGCGAGTGAAAAATCTGGTGCGTCCGCTGGGCTCATATCGGTTGGGACATGCGTGCCATTTGATGGGCACGGGAATGGCGTTGCCGTGGTCGCTGATGTCCACTGCAAAACTCGCGACGGGTCATATCACCGAAGACATGAAACTGGGCATCGAACTGACGCAGGCCGGCTTTGCACCGCGGTTCCTGGTAGATGTGCGGGTCAGCAGCGCGTTTGTCACCGACACTGGCGTGGCGCGGGTTCAAAAATCCCGCTGGGAACACGGTCACCTGGCCACGATTACTGAAGAGTTGCCAGGACTGTTGCGCAGTGCGGTGACGACCCTTGATCCGGCCCTGATCGTGTTGGCGATGGACCTGATGATTCCGCCAGTGGCCTTTTATTTCCTGACAATATTTGCAATTCTCGCGCTGGCGATTGTGGCGGCCCTGGTCTGGCCCGTGTTTGTGGCCGCCGCAGTACTCGCAGCTATTGGCACGGCCTGCTTCGCGCTGGCCGTGGGCCTGGCCTGGTTCTATTTTGGTCGTCAGCTGTTGAGCGCGCGTGAATTGCTTGCCACGCCACTGTATGCGCTCTGGAAGTTGCCAGTCTATGTGGCGTATTTTCTTAAAAAAAGATCGGGCTGGACACGGACCAAACGCAAGGTTTGATTCTCAACGCTCGGCGCTGGACTGATTCAGAGCCGTTTGCTCGAGTTCAGGTTCATTTGCGCGGCTTGATGATGGCGGGCACACCGACCGCGATCGAGTCGTCAGGGATGTCCGTGATCACCACGGCATTTGCCCCGATGCGCACGCGATTGCCGATTCGGATATTTCCCAGCAACTTGGCGCCGGTGCCAATGTCGACATCGTTTCCCATCTGCGGTGCGCAAGGGTCTTGCACGCGTGCCAGGCCGATCACCACGCCGTTTCGGATACGGCAGTTGTCACCGAAACTTGCAAAGCCACTGACCACGATCCCGCCTGAGTGTTCAATGACAAAGCCGCGTCCGATCGGCACTTCGCAAGGCAGTTCGATCCCTGTGATGATTTGCACGAACTTGTAAAGGATGCGGTAGACAAGCGACAACAATTTGCGCAACAACGCTGGCCTCACCGTATAGCGCCAGCGACCAAACCGATAGATGACAAGTGCCCAGAAGCCCTGGGCACCCCAATCACCACCGTGTGCGGTGAGGTCCTGCCTGATATTGTCGAACACGAGGATTGTCCCTGGGCGGATGAGTGTGTGGTGTCAGCGTGTGCGCAGCCAGCGCGTGGTGCCGACAAAGACCAGGCCTAAACCCGTCAACTCGGCTAGTCTTTCCACCGGGATGCCGATCACATGGGCGTTCAGTATTGCATCAGTGTAATGAAACGAAACGAAACGAGTCAGGGCAAGCAAAACCAGCACGCACATCCCGAGCATGGCGGGGCCACGCAGTGCCCAGGTGTCGGTTAACCTTGTTCTCATCCAGGCAAAAATCAGAATACACACAAGCAGGACGGCACACAACACAAGAAATTGTGTTTCCCGTCGGTTGGTGTACGCACCCTGTGCGCGCGCGATGCTTCGGATAAATTCCAGTGCCGGCAATTCAGCCTGCACAATGCTGTCGAGCCCTAACATAACTAACAACCCACAGCCCCACATCCAGTCCCGCCATGGCTCTGCGTTTTCACGTGCAGCGTAGCCGCTTACGTAGCACAGCCAGCTGCACAGCAGATAACACAGGCAAAATCCGATATCCACCCAGCCGACCGAGTCGATCGCGCTGGACCAGGCTACCATTGCGCTGTTCAGGGCCTCTTGCCACATGGCTGAACTCTCAGTCATCCAACTTCACGTCAGTGGATCCGTAGCGTTTGACCAGACGGGTGCAAACGACATCCGGTAAGGGGTCAAACGAGTCAAATTCATCCACCAGACTGCGAATGATGAACAGCCCGAAGCCCCCTTCGGCTTCTCCACTGAAGTCCGGGTCAGGAACATTGTCGGCGACAAATAGTTTGCCAAGGTAGAAGAATTCGAGTGTTGACCGGTCAATGCTTTGTGTCGCGCGGCAAACAATTTTAGCGTCGGTGACCATCGGCGTGGCATGGCGAATAATATTGGTCACCGCCTCGCAGCAAGCCAGCGTCATCTGCTGCGTTTCTTCTTCAGTTGAGCATGCCGCATATTCCTCGACGAACGCGCGGAAGGCGTCGAGCATGTCCAGCGTCCAGGGGAACACGAGCGGGCACGTTTTGTCCGCGACCGATATGGCGATTTCAGTTTGCTTGCTGGCATCACGGAATGAACGGTCAAGTTCAAACATGACCATCGTCTGATCGTCGCATTGCTTGAGCGGATCGGCAAATCGCAGGCCCTTCAAACGCAGATATTGCAGCACCATGGCAGGAGGAACCTCGGCGCTCCAGGCCACACTCACCGCATCCTTGAGACGCTCGGTACCGAATTCTTCGTCCTCATCGTTTCGCGCGTCGGTAATGCCGTCCGAATAGAGCAATAGTCCATCGCCTTCCTGCATCATGATGCGGCTCTCGACGTAGACTTCATCGGACAGGACACCGATGGGTAAATTGTGTCCAAGCAACTCAAGCAATGCCCCGCTGCTGCGTTCACAGAGCAGCGCCGGGGTATGGCCAGCATTGACGTACGTCAGGCTGATGTCACTGAGATTCACACGATAGAGCGCGACCGTCGCATAGGACTCAAGATCAATCAGTTGATGAACAATTTGCCGGTTCAAGGCGTTCATGATGTCGCCGGGCGGGGGCAGCTGATTGGTCCCGGTGTGCTGCGTGAGCAGCATCGTGACCACGTTGCTGAACGC
>CAIJKV010000126.1 GCA_903821335.1 uncultured beta proteobacterium | reverse complement strand
TGCAATGCTCGACGATGGCATCCACACGCATCATGCGTGAAAAAGCGAACGCCCACCAGAACACTGAAATCAGCACACCCAAAGGGGGCGCAAGCCACAAAGGCAATGTCAGCAGCCATCCGAGGGCAAACAGCACGCTGACCCACACTGCGTTCCATAGGCTGAACACGAACACATTGCGGCCGCGACGCGGCACATCGGCGTAAGTGGTACCGGACAAATGCGAAACCACCATGGGCATCACGCAGACCGCTGCCACCGCGAGACCCAGAATGCCCGACAGCGGCAGCAGGATCACGATCGCGGTCAACGGAACCAGCCAGGCCTTGAGCGGAATCAACGAAAACAGTCCGATCGACACCAGCCACTGATCTGCCCGCACCACGGTCACCGATTCGGTGATCTGCCTGTCCATCCAGGATGTCAGCGGACCCAGCCCGATCACCAGCAACACAACCGCCCCGCCAAGCATGATCAGGAAGGGCAGGAGCAAGGCGAACAACATACGCGGATGAAACTGCGACTGGATCGCGCGCGCAAAGGCCTGGCCAATGCCCGACAGCCCCGACGAGGACGCATTGATATCGTCTTCAGGGCTGCCATGTGGAATAGAGGAATACGTTGTCATTTTTCATTTGCCTGTCATGCACTTCAAACACGGCTATCATAGACAAACCAGAAACGCCTTGCCGAAATGACTCAATATTTTCCGGGTTCCCGTGAGCTAGCCCTCAGATTGCGACAGACCGACCCGACGCTGGTCGTCTGCTTTTGCGCGGCCTGGTGCGACACCTGCACGCAATATCAGCCGCGCTTCGACACCCTGTCTGCGCAACATCCGCAGGCCAGCTTTGTCTGGGTCGACATCGAAGAATTTCCGGATCTGCTGGGCGACGAGGATGTCGAAAACTTCCCCACCATATTGATTCAACAGGGCCACGACGTCCGCTTCATGGGGACGATGTTGCCGCATATTGAACACCTGGACCGTCTGATCCAGGCCATGCAGGCACCCCGCAAGCCACAAAGCACAGCGTTGCCAGACGTACTGGCGCTGTTGCGCGAGGCAGGCGCCTAGGCCTGCCCGTCAGTCTGCTTTCTCGCGTGTTCCACCGAGCAATAACCCGACCGCGCGCTTGACAGCATGGCCAGGCTTGGTGACCTCTGGAGCAGCCTGCGCCGCCGCAGCCGTGGCCGCCGCAGAGGGTTCGTAGGGCTTGGTAAAAAAGTCATCCAACGGCTTTTGTGGAGAACCATAGCGACTGTGTCTCACGCCGCGCTCGGCGGAGCGCTCAGTCGGGCGTTCCGCAGCACGCGGGCTCGTGCCGGAAACCGCGCCTGGGCGGGCGCTGCTGCGGTCTGCACCGTGCTCGCGCCTGGGCCGCGACTCGTCACGTGGCGTGTGGTGCGACACGCGCGCCAACAGTTCACCCGGAATTTCCAGGATGCCGCGTGTCACCGGTGTCTTGATCAGTTTTTCAATGTCGAGCAAATACTTTTCTTCTGCGGGCGAAAACAGCGAAATCGCTTCGCCTGTGGCACCCGCGCGTCCGGTGCGGCCAATGCGGTGTACATAATCTTCGGCACTGTGCGGCAGGTCGTAGTTAATGACGCAGGGCACACCCGCGACATCCAGGCCACGCGCGGCCACATCGGTCGCCACCAGTACTTCAAGCTCTCCGGCCTTGAAGGCTTCGAGAGCCTTCATGCGGTCGGCCTGGGTCTTGTCACCATGGATGGATTCGGCTCGCACGCCATCCAGTTCAAGTTGACGTGCCAGTCGCCCAGTACCAATCTTGGTATTGGAAAAAACAATCACCTGCTTGAGCCCACGGGACTTGACCAGGTGCACCACAGCAGCGCGCTTGGCGTCACCCGCCATGGCGTAGGCGATTTGGGAGACCGTGTCTGCCGTAGCATTGCGCCCCGCGACTTCGATCTCGACAGGGTTATTCAGGTAGGTGCGGCCAAGCTTGCGAATTTCGTTACTGAACGTTGCTGAAAACAGCAGCGTCTGGCGTTGTTGCGGCAACAGTCGAATGATGCGCTCGAGATCGGGCAGAAAGCCCATATCCAGCATGCGGTCAGCTTCGTCGAGCACCAGGATGCCCACTTGTCCGAGGTTGACATTGCGCTGTTCGACGTGATCGAGCAGGCGGCCCGGCGTGGCGATCAATACCTCGCAGCCATTGCGCAAGGCCTCTTTCTGCGGACCAATGTCGACACCACCGAAAACAACGGTCGAACGCAACGGCGTCAGCTTGCCATAGCGCTTGACGCTCTCGGCAACCTGATCAGCCAGTTCGCGTGTCGGCGTCAGAATGAGCGCCCGCACAGGATGGCGCGCGGGCGACGCACTGGTGTTGGCGCTGGGCATCAGGCGATGCAGGATCGGCAGCGTAAACGCCGCAGTCTTTCCCGTGCCTGTCTGTGCGGCCCCCATCACATCGTTGCCAGCCATCGCGCACGGTACTGCCTGCGCCTGAATGGGTGTCGGGATCGTATAACCCGTATCGAGCACCGCCTGGAGCAAGGAGGGATGCAAACCGATTTCGGCAAATGTGGGGGTTGCTGCCACGGGCAGCTCGGGTGTTTGAGTGTTTGAAGTCATTGAATTATTTGAGAAATCAGCCACAAGTGTAACGCAGCCGAGGCAAATGGCCTAGGGATTCCCCTGATGGGGCCCATCGGGTGAGGTCTTCACGCCCCCAGAACCCAGCGCAGTGCCCACAAGGTCAGCATGCCAGAAACAATCAGCAACACCGGATTACGGGTGGCGCGAAAGACCACGATCCCGGCGATCGCAGCGAGCAACTTCGGGTCAAAAACAGGCAACTGAGAACCGTGCCAGGGCAGCAATTCGGGCACGATGATCGCAGCGAGCGCAGCAAGGGGCGCAAAGCGCAGCGCGCGCCGTACTTTTTCAGGCAGGGGCAGGTAGTGCCCGATCAGCAGGTAGCCCGCGCGGGTGATGACGCTGCACAAAGCCAGCAGCAAAATTGCGCCGTATACGTACCAGTCGCCAGGCGTCATCAACGACGCTCCCTGATCATCACGTGCTCAGCCCACATCCCGGCGACGATGCCCGCGACCACGGCGGCGATCAGGCCCAGGCGCAATGGCAATGGCTGTGCAATCAGGGCAACCACGCTGGCGGCAAGTATGGACACCAGGATCGGACGGTTATTGGCCAGGGGCATCATCATCGCAAGCAACGCGAGCGTCGCCGCAAAATCTAGCGACCAGGCGGTCGGCACCACCGAGCCCAGCGCAACCCCCAGCAGAGAACTGACTTGCCAGACCAGCCACGACGAGAGGATGGCACCGAGGTAAAACCAGCGCTGCGTGGTGGTGCCTTGACGGGGTGCCTCGGCAAAGCGCGGCATGAACACGACAAACGCGACATCCACGCTGAGATAACCCATGAGCAGGCGCTTAGGCCAGGACATGCTGCGGAAATAAGGATGCAGCGCCGCGCCAAAAATCACGAACCGTAAATTGACGATCATGCCAGCGGCGAAAATCAGCCACAGCGGCGCACCGGCGGCGATCAGCGGCAGGGACGTCAGTTGCGCCGAGCCCGCATAGACCAGCAAGGTCATGGCCGCAGCAGCGCTTTCAGTGAGCCCGGACTTGACCATGGCCACGCCCGTCACCAAGCCCCAGACGGCCAGGGCGAGCAGTCCGGGACTGACCGCGCGCAAACCATCTTGCCAGGCAGCCTTGCGTTCAGCGGCCAGCGCAGGCCCCGCGGCGCCGGAGTCAGTCGGGTCAGACACTGCAAACCTGCGTTAAGTTTTTAAGTTGCCACATTGTAGACTGCCCCCTTGATACAATAGGCGACCGTTCAATTTTCGAGATCAGTCATGGCCACAGCAGTCTCTGTCGACTCTGGTAAAGACCAAAGCCCGGTTCAGGTGGGTGCAAACGACTTGCCACTCCACTGCCCCGGTCCGCGCGCTCCACTCTGGAGCCTGCACCCCCGTGTATTTCTCGATGTCACCAAGACCGGTTCGGTGCGGTGTCCCTATTGCGGGACACACTACGAACTGGCCGCTGGTGCCGTCGTGCACGGTCACTGAGGCATTCCGGCGTGCCCGTGATGTTTGCGACCTCCGACGAGGCCGAGCTCGCCCTGTACGACGCGCTCGAGCGCGCCGATCTTGCTCGGCTGATGCAAGTCTGGGCCGACGATGAGGAAGTCATCTGCGTGCACCCTGGCGGGCTGCGCGTGGTGGGGCACGCTGCCATCCAGGAATCCTGGCAGGAAATTCTGGCCGGCGGTGGGCTGCATATCCGGCCTTCGCGCTCGGTGATTCTGCACAGCATGATGTGCGCCGTGCATTCCCTGATCGAGCAGATCACGGTAAACGGGCCCGACGCGACCGAAGTCGCCCATTGCTACGCCACAAATGTTTTTCACAAAGGCCCGACGGGCTGGCGCCTGGTGATGCATCACGCATCGGCCGCGCCGATGCAGGCGGGCGTGCTTGACCTGCACGACGTGCCCGGCCTGCTGCATTAACAGTCGGACACACAGCCCGTGACTGCGACGCTAGATACAACCCCATGCCCATCGCCCTGGTGGCTACCCGACCGACAAAGCCAGACACTTTATGGCGCCCTCGCTGCGCACACGCATCGCGTGCGCTTCGTTCGTGATCGTGTCGACACCCCCGATGGCGACTTTCTCGATTTTGACTGGACTGCGCCAACCCTGACCGCGCAACCCGTTTCAACAATCCCCAACCAAGACCCCATGCTTGCAAGCGGTGCCGCGTCGCGCTGGATGCAGCAAGCCGACCACCCTTTGCTCGGAAATCTGTCGAATGTGCGTGCGCTGGTGCTGCTCCATGGCCTGGAAGGCAGCAGCCGCAGCCGGTATGCCCAATCCATCGCACAGCACTTCCGTGCACGCGGATGGGTGGTCGTGATTGCCCACTTTCGCGGATGCTCCGGCGCGCCCAACCGGTTGGCGCGTGCCTACTACTCGGGCGACTCCGAAGAGGTCGGTTTCATACTAGACACTGTGCGGGCCCGCGTTCCCGGCGCAACCTGGCATGCCGCCGGCGTATCGCTGGGCGGCAACGCGCTCCTGAAATTTCTGGGTGAACACCCGGCAAGGGCCGACTGGCTGGCCGGTGCCGCGGGCATCTCCGTGCCACTCGACTTGGTCGCCGCAGGAATGCACCTATCCGAAGGGGCCTTCAACCGCAATGTGTATTCACGCTATTTCCTGAACACACTCAAGCCAAAAGTGCTTGAAAAAGCAAACCGTTTCCCGGGTGCCATCGATGTCCACCGTGTGTCGCAAGCCCGCAGCTTGCGCGATTTTGATGACGCGTACACGGCGCCCATGCACGGGTTTCGTGACGCACAAGATTACTGGTCACATTGCTCGTCACGGCCGTGGTTGCGCAGCATCGCCACACGAACGCTGGTCCTGAATGCGCGCAACGACCCGTTCCTGCCAGAGGCTGCGCTACCTGGCCCCCAACTGGCAGCCAGGCAGGTCTTGCTGCATCAGCCCGCCACGGGCGGGCATGCGGGTTTCGTGACAGGCCCCTTCCCCGGCCATCTTGGCTGGCTACCCGGCAGGCTCGGGACATTTTTTGACTCAGGGCGGTGATTGCAGACGACTAGGCGGGTCACGACCTGAAACGCTCCAGCAATCTGCGGTCTTCAGCGATTTTTTCCCTCA
>CAIJKV010000125.1 GCA_903821335.1 uncultured beta proteobacterium | reverse complement strand
CGAGTCCACCGCGAATGTCGAGAACCTGGCGGGCACCTGCATCAATTGCCATATCATCGATGGCCAGGCGACCCTGCCCAGTCCGATCCCGTCGTTTGCGAACCTGTCCCGTGACGGCCTGGTGAACCGGTTAAACGCCTTTAAAGGCGACAACCCGCCGGCTGGCACCACCATCATGAACCGGCTCGCCAAAGGCTACACAGCGCCCCAGATCGAGGCGCTGGCCACCTATCTGGCCCAGCACAACGTGCAAACTGTCTGCTGCACACCGGAGACACAGAAATGAGCGACCCCATCGACACCAAACGTTCTACCGCTGCGCACAGCACGGGCAGCACCGTCAGCTCTGTTACGGCACCGCACACTGCGCGTCTGGGTCCAACCATTTCACGCCGGCGCCTGCTGGCCACGCTGGGGGCCGCCGCGGCCGGTGCCCTGTCCCTGTCAGCCCCCGTGTTTGGCCAGGCCTCGGCCGGTCGCGTGGTTGTGGTCGGCGGCGGCTTTGGCGGGGCGACAGCGGCAAAAACCCTCAAACGCCGCAACCCCCGCATCGACGTCACCCTGGTCGAACCCGCCACCCGGTTCTACACCTGTCCGTTCATGAACCTCTACCTGGGCGGGCTGCGCACCTTTGAACAACAGGGTCACGACTTTGTTGAATTACGCAGCTTAGGCGTAGACGTCGTGCACGAGCTCGCCACTGACGTCGACAGCAGCACCAAAACGGTCACGCTCGCCAGTGGTCGCCAGCTCCGTTACGACAAACTGGTCCTGTCGCCCGGCATCGACTTTCGCTGGAATGCCATGGCAGGCTACGACGAGGCTGCCGCCCAATTGGCGCCGCACGCCTGGAAAGCGGGCGCCCAGACCAAGCTGCTCAAGCAGCAACTCGACGCCATGCCCGATGGCGGCTTGTTCCTGATGACGATCCCGGGCAATCCCTACCGGTGCCCTCCTGGCCCCTACGAACGCCTGAGCATGATCGCGCACTATTTCAAAACCACTAAGCCCAAGTCGAAAATCCTGGTGCTGGACGCCAAAGAGTCCTTTTCCAAGCAACCCCTGTTCACCGATGGCTGGAAGCGGTTCTATGGCGACATGATCGAATGGGTGCCTTCAACCCAGGACGGCACCGTCGTGCGGGTCGACGCCAGCATCCTGCAAGTCGAGACCGAATTCGGACAACGCCACCAGGCAGCCGTGCTCAACGTCATTCCTCCCCAGCAAGCGGGCCTGATCGCCCAGCGTGCCGGCACCACTGACAAAAGTGGCTGGGTTCCGGTCCAGGCGCAAACCTTTGAATCCAGCCAGGTTCCCGACATTTACGTGGTGGGCGATGCAACCGTTGCCGTGCCCATGCCCAAGTCCGGCTTTTGCGCCAATGCGCAGGCCAAGGTCGCCGCAGCGGCCATCGTCGCCGCCCTGGCCGGGCAAGAGGCGCCACGCGCCTCGTGGGCCAATACCTGCTATAGCCTGGTGGCCCCCGATTACGGCATTTCCGTGGCGGGCGTGTTCGAAGTCCAGGACGGCAAGATCGTTGAGGTCAAAGGCTCAGGGGGCATCAGCCCGCGTCAGGCGAGCGATGATTTTCGCAAACGCGAGGCCGACTATGGGGTGGGCTGGTACAACGCGATCTCGCAAGACACCTGGGGCACACGCGGCTAGCGGTTCATGTCAGACGAAACTGACCTCAGGGCGGTGATGG
>CAIJKV010000124.1 GCA_903821335.1 uncultured beta proteobacterium | reverse complement strand
CTGAATCGCGCTGGCCACACCATCTTGCTGACCACCCACTACCTCGAAGAGGCCGAAACCTTGTGTTCACGCATTGCCATGCTCAACCGGGGCCGCATCGTGGCGCTTGACACGACCCAGGCATTGCTCGCACGGGTCGGGGGTGGCAGCCTTGAAGACGCCTTCGTGCAGATCATGCACGACGACAACGCCACGATGGCGGTGACAGCATGACATCCCCCGTCCTCCAGGCCTACGTGACCTCGGGCTCCGGCTTTCCGACACTCCTGCGCAAGGAACTGTTGCGCTTCTGGAAGGTCAGTTTCCAGACCATCGCTTCGCCGGTGATCACCGCGCTGCTCTATCTGGTGATCTTTGCCCATGTCCTGCAAGACCGCATCCAGGTATACGGCAGCGTGCCGTACACCGCGTTCCTGATCCCCGGATTGATGATGATGAGCATGCTGCAAAATGCCTTCGCCAACCCCTCATCGTCGCTGATCCAAAGCCGGATCACCGGCAACCTGGTGTTCATGCTGCTGCCGCCCCTGTCGCACTACGAAATCTTCAGCGCCTACGTGCTGGCGGCAATCGTGCGCGGGGTCTGCGTCGGTTTCTGCATTTGGCTGGTGTCGCTTTACTTCGTCTCGCTGCCTGTGACCGGGCCGCTCTGGGTATTGGTCTTTGGCGTGCTGTCTTGCGGGATCATGGCAGTGCTCGGGCTGATCGCCGGCCTCTGGAGCGAAAAATTCGACCAGCTTGCTGCGTTTCAGAACTTTCTGATCATGCCGGCTACCTTTCTTTCTGGCGTATTCTATTCAGTGCACAGCCTGCCACCTTTCTGGCAGCAGGTGTCGCACTGGAACCCGATTTTCTACACAATCGACGGCTTTCGCTATGGCTTTTTCGGGGTGGCCGACGTGTCTCCCTGGCACAGCCTGGCGGTTGTGGCGGGTGTTTTCGCCGTACTGTCACTCTTGGCCCTGCGCTTGCTGTCCAGTGGCTACAAACTCAGGACCTAAGGATTCGATCGCATCATGTTGCCCACTCCGGAAGATATTCGCTCATACCTCGCAGCGGGATTGCCTTGCGAACACCTTGAAGTCTCCGGTGACGGATCGCACTTTGAGGCAGTGATCGTCAGCGCGGCCTTCGCCGGCAAGCGACCCATCGCGCGCCATCAACTGGTCTACAGTGTGCTCGGCGACCGCATGAAACAGGAAATCCATGCTCTGTCGATGCGCACGCTCACGCCCGAAGAGTTCAAGGCGCAGCCCTGATGGACAGGCTACGCATCACTGGCGGCACGCCGCTCTTGGGCGAGATCAGTATTTCGGGTGCCAAGAACGCCGCCTTGCCGATCCTGTGCGCAGGGCTGCTGACCGCAGACACGGTCACGCTCAGCAACGTACCAAAGCTCAACGATATTTCCACCACGCTGCGACTGCTGGGCCAACTGGGTGTGCGCACTGAGCGCCATGCCGACGACAGTGTCAGCATCACGGCTGATCAGGTCAGCGCGCTTGAAGCGCCGTACGAACTGGTCAAGACCATGCGCGCCTCCATCCTGGTGCTCGGGCCACTTGTGGCCCGCTTTGGCGAGGCTCGCGTCAGCCTGCCCGGCGGCTG
>CAIJKV010000123.1 GCA_903821335.1 uncultured beta proteobacterium | reverse complement strand
CTAAACAACGGCACGTATTGTAAGGCATTAATCGGCGTAAAGGTTTGAGACCTGAGTTACCGGACTAACGTCAGTTTTGGACGTTTCGGATCAGGATCCTTTGGGCCTTCGCCAGGGGCTTTTGCGGTGTTCGTCGGCGTGACTGAAGGGTCCTCAGGCGTGGCCGCAAGAGCCTGGGTTTCGAGGTCGTGGGCTGCAGCATGGATATCAGTTGCTTGCTCGACCTCAAAGCCCATTCCTGCACCCGTTTCGCGAGCGTAGATTGCGGTGACCGCACCCACTGGGACATAAATATTTTCAGTGGCGCCACTAAAGCGCGCCTGAAACTCGATCACGTCGTTGCCAAGCACCAAGCGGTTGGTTGCCAGAGACCCGACGTTGAGCGTGATCTGCCCATCCCGGATGTGCGCGTGTGGCACCATGGTGTTGGCATCGACCTGCACCACGATATGCGGCGTATAGCCATTATCGGTGCACCATTCGTGCAGGGCACGAATCATGTACGGTTTGGTAGAGGTTTCGGCCATGATGAGCTTAGCGACGCATCACTTTTTCGGAAGGAGTCAGTGCTTCGATGTAGGCAGGGCGTGAAAAAATACGCTCGCCATATTTTTGGATCGGCGCTGCTGTCTTGGGAAGCTCGATACCGTAGTGATCCAGACGCCAAAGCAGTGGGGCCATGGCGACGTCGAGCATTGAGAACTCTTCGCCCAACATGTACTTGTTCTTGAGCAGCAACGGAGCAAGTTGTGACAGACGGTCACGCACTGCGGCGCGGGCGGCTTCCATGCGCTTTTCGTCCGAACGGAGCGAGCGGTCTTCAAGCGCGGCGACGTGAATGAAGAGCTCTTTTTCGAAGTTGTACAGGAACAGGCGCGTGCGCGCGCGCATGACCGGATCTGCGGGCATGAGTTGCGGGTGCGGAAAGCGCTCGTCGATGTACTCGTTGATGATGTTCGATTCGTACAGGATCAGGTCACGTTCAACCAAGATCGGCACTTGACCGTAGGGGTTCATCACCGCGATGTCTTCGGGCTTGTTGTACAGATCAATGTCACGGATTTCAAAGTCCATGCCTTTTTCGAACAGCACAAAGCGGCAGCGGTGCGAGAAAGGGCAGGTGGTTCCGGAGTAGAGGACCATCATGATGGAATTTCCGTCCTAGTAATAAAAGCGAATAAAAGCGAAAGGCCAGCGCCCGCCAAAGGCAGGCGCTGGCCCCGAGTAATCGTTACTTGACGTGCTTCCAGAACGAAGCGTTCAGGCGCCAGGCGACAACTAGGAACAGGCCAAGGAACAAGAGCACCCACACGCCGATTTGCTTGCGTTTGAGTTGCACAGGTTCTGCCATCCAGGCCATGAAGGCCGTCACATCAGCCGCGTCATTGTCATACGCAGCTGAGCGTGCCGGATCTTGGGGCTTGAACGTGTAGTCCGTGCTGGCGTGCCCGTGGAAATCTTTCAGCGTTTCAGTACTCTGGGTGGCGTAACCCATTGCGTCATATTTCGTCGTGACGCGTTCCCAGGACTCATGGCCACCGGTGCCTTCGTGCGCGTGCACGACAATCGAGGTCATTTCACGAGGACCCTGGCGTTCCCACATCACATGGGGCATGCCGGCGTTGGGGAAAGCGAGGTTATCCCAGCCGGTTGGCTTGGACGTGTCGCGAAAGAACGTGCGCAAATAGGTATAGATGTAGTCGGAGCCTGTCACGCTGGCGCTGGTTGCCTTGGCGCGCGCGATCACAGACAGGTCGGGTGGCGGTACGCCAAACCAGGCCTTGCCGTCTTTAGTGTTGATCGAGCCCACCATCAGGTCGCCGATCTTGTCGCCCGTGAACAGCAGGCTTTCCTTGATCTGGTCATCGGTCAGGCCGATGTCCTTGAGCTTGTTGTAGCGCATCGACGACGCGCTATGGCAGTTCAGGCAATAGTTGACGAACAACTTGGCACCGTTTTGCAGCGATGCCAGGTCGTTGACGCGGTCAGGCGCCTTGTCCAGCGTGTACCCACCACCCGCGGCACCAGCCGCAGTGCAGGTGATCATCAGGGCAAGAGCACCAATCAGCTTCTTGATCATGGTCATTCCGTAAATATTAAAGTTTGGGCTCAATGGGCGTGGAACGTCACGCGGTCAGGGACCTTCTTGAACGTTCCGAGACGGCTCCATACCGGCATCAGGAAGAAGAAGCCCAGATAAATGAGCGTGCCAACTTGCGACATCAGGTTAAAGACCTCTGTTGGTGCCTGAGTGCCCAGGTAACCCAGGATCACGAAGTCAACAAAGAAAATCGCGTAAAGCACTTTGTGCCACCCCGGACGATAACGAATCGACTTGACCGGGCAGTAATCCAGCCAGGGCAGGAAGAACAGCAGCACCACAGCGCCACCCATTGAAACCACACCCCAGAACTTGGCATCGATTGCGCGCAACAGGACGGCAACCAACAGCAGGACGACCGGCACAATCAGACGTGCCAGGCCCTTGGTGCGAAAGAACATGACCACGGCAGCCAGTACGGCGGCACCCGCCAGCACCCAGGTGAAATCATCGTTCGTGGCACGTAGCATCGAATAGAACGGTGTGAAATACCAGACCGGGGCGATATGCAGCGGTGTCACCAGCGGATTGGCCGGAATGAAGTTGTTGAACTCCAGGAAGTAGCCACCCATTTCCGGCGCAAAGAAGAGGATGGCCATGAACACGATCATGAAGCCAGCCACGCCCATGATGTCGTGCACGGAGTAGTAAGGGTGGAACGGGATACCGTCCAGGGGACGGCCGTACTTGTCTTTCTTTTCCTTGATTTCGATGCCATCGGGATTGTTGGAGCCGACTTCATGCAGCGCGATCAGGTGGGCAACCACCAGACCAAGCAGCACCAGCGGGATCGCGATGACGTGGAAAGCAAAAAAGCGGTTGAGCGTTGCGTCAGACACAACATAGTCGCCGCGAATCCAGATGGACAGTTCGGGCCCGATGAATGGAATGGCCGAGAACAGGTTCACAATGACCTGGGCGCCCCAGAACGACATTTGACCCCAGGGCAGGAGGTAACCAAAGAAGGCTTCCGCCATCAGGCACAGGAAAATGCCGACACCAAAAATCCAGACCAGTTCGCGCGGCTTGCGGTATGAACCGTAGAGCAGGGCGCGGACCATGTGCAGGTAGACCACCACGAAGAACATGGAGGCGCCAGTTGAGTGCATGTAGCGGATGAACCATCCACCCGGCACTTCACGCATGATGTATTCCACTGACTGGAAGGCAAACTGGGCATCGGGCTTGTAGTGCATGACCAGGAAAATACCGGTCACGATCTGCAAGACCAGCACCAGCATTGCCAGTGAGCCGAAGAAGTACCAGAAGTTGAAGTTCTTTGGTGCGTAGTACTCAGACAGATGTGCCTGATAGGTGCTCGTCAACGGAAATCGACGGTCTATCCAGCCTAGCAGTCCGGTCGTTTCGACGGTTTTGTCGCCAGCCATGAAGCGGCTCCTTTACTTTGTTCAGTGTCGCGTTGCGCGGTGTTGGTCAGCGACCCGGTCAGGCCTTGTTGTCTTCGTCAACCCCGACAATGATGCGGGTGTCGCTCAGGTACTGGTACGGCGGGACTTCGAGGTTGTCAGGCGCGGGTTTGTTTTTAAACACCCGACCTGCCATGTCGAAGGTAGATCCGTGGCAGGGGCAGAGGAACCCGCCTTCCCAGTTGTTGGGAAGGCTGGGCTGTGGACCCGTGGCAAATTTTGGCGTGGGCGAGCAACCCAGGTGGGTGCAGATGCCGACCGCGACGAACAACTCGGGCTTGCGCGAACGCCATTCATTCTTGGCGTAGGCCGGCGTAAAGCCCGGGCGGTTGGAGTTTGGGTCCGCCAGTTCGGCGGTGTCTTCGCTGAGTGAAGCCAGCTGCTCTTTCGTGCGGCGAATCAGCCAGACCGGCTTGCCGCGCCATTCAATCGTGCGCATCTCGCCCGGGGCCAGCGTGCTGATGTCGGCTTCTACCGGTGCGCCGGCCGCGCGGGCTCGGTCGGACGGGGCAAAAGTACTGACAAAAGGAACAACCAGCGCACCAGTGGCTACACCACCAACTGCACAGGTGGCGCCAATCCAGAAGCGGCGCGAAGGGTCCGACGGCAGTGTGGGGGGAACCGCGCCTTCGTCGTCGTGCACAATCGAATCCTGACTCATCTTTCCTATCCTTGTTGACGCCCCGGCAGCGGTATAGACCTAGCGTCGATACTAGATGCCAGTCCTGCGGCGAATCTCTCGGTAAATCTGCAATTGTTACAAGCTCGGTAACCCCTTATTATAGCGCTAGCGGGCGTGCCCAATCAAAGGAGAAGGTTTAAATGAATAAAGCGAAGGGTCTTTTTAAAGAATTTCAAGAGTTTGCCGTCCGTGGCAGCGTGGTCGACCTGGCTGTCGGTGTCATTGTTGGCGCCGCGTTTGGCAAGATTGTCGAGTCGTTGGTCAAAGATATCGTGATGCCGCTTATCAACTTTCTTGTGGGCGGCTCCGTAGATTTCACCAACAAATTCCTGGTATTGTCCCGGCCCGCAAGCTATAGCGGGCCCGAAACCTATGCCGAACTGAGCCGGGCAGGTGCCACAGTGTTTGCCTGGGGAAGTTTCCTGACGATCGTCATCAACTTTATTTTGCTGGCCTTCGTGATTTTCTGGATGGTCAAGGTCATCAACACGACCCGCAAGCGTTTGGACATGGAAAAGGCAGCGCCGCCCGTGCCAGAGAACATTCAGTTGCTGCGTGAAATCCGGGATGCACTGATCAAGAAACAATAAGAAACAGCAAGGAATATGGCCTGGCGCCGTGCTCAGGGCCCGGCGCTTGCCTGTCAAACCGGGTTGTCGATGTCGATAAATTCGACCCGGATATCAAAGGCACGACCTACGGCATCCCCGAGGGCCTTGACGCCGTAGCGTTCGGTCGCGTGATGACCTGCGCTGATAAACCCGACGCCTGACTCACGGGCCAGATGGACAACCGGTTCGGAAATCTCGCCGGTGATGAACACCTGCGCACCCGCGACGATTGCGTCATCCAGCATGTTCTGCGCAGCACCGGTGCACCAGGCGATGCGCTGGACAGGCATACTGGCGTCGCCGATGATCAGGGGCACGCGTCCAAGTGCAGTGTGCACCCGGGCGGCGACCTCGCCAAGTGTGCCAGCCCCCGGCATGGTGCCCAGCCAGACCAGGTTGCCTGGGCCGGTGGTCTGCACGCGCCCGGGTGCGTTTTCCGCTTCTGGCGTGCTGCGTGTGGCGACGAGCCCCAGAACGTTGGCCAACTGCGCATTGTTGCCAAGTGTTGGGTGCGCATCCAGCGGCAAGTGATAGGCCAGCAGATTGATGTCGTGCGCCAGCAATTGCGCCAGACGCTTCTTGCGGGTGCCCAGCACGCAGGGGTCTTCGCCCTTCCAGAACCAGCCGTGGTGCACGAGCAACGCATCGGCCCCGCGCGCGATCGCGATTTCAATGAGCGCCTGACTGGCCGTGACGCCCGCGATAATATGGGACACGCGAGCCTTGCCTTCGACTTGAAGGCCGTTGGGGCAATAATCGCTAAACGAGCTGACGTCCAGCGTGCTGGCTATCCATGCGCAGACTTCACGCGTTGAAACAGAGTTCATATTTTCCCTGGTGACGTCTGATGCATCGACTGTGGCTGCTGTTTGCCCAAACCGTGACAGTTTGTCTGGCGATTTTATTCGTCGTGACGACTTTGCGCCCGAACTGGTTGCCGTCGTTGGGCAAAAACACGCAGCGACTGACCGACACGACCAGCGCCAGCACCGACTCTCGCGGTGCCAGCCCTGCCGTCGTGGGGCAGGCACCCGGGTCGTATGCCCAGCCTGTCGCGCTGGCGGCACCCTCGGTGGTGAATGTCTACACCACCAAGCG
>CAIJKV010000122.1 GCA_903821335.1 uncultured beta proteobacterium | reverse complement strand
TGGTGGATACGTCCAGCCCTCGCCTGGGGGCACGACATCGCCGTGCGCATTGAGCGCCAGCACACGACCGCCCTGCCCGTACTGCCGCTTGACGATCAGGTTGGTGATCGACTCCAGGCCAGCCTGCCGGACGATTTCCTCCGGGACGGCATGGAGCTCAGCCTGCATGCCATACGCGGCCAGCAACTGCGCGGTGCGCACCGCATGGGGCGCATTGTTGCCGGGCGGCGTGTCCGTCGGCACTTGCACGACGGCTTGCAGGAACTTGACCTGTTCATCAAAATGCGCATCGATCCACAGGTCTAGTTTTGCGTACGCTTGTGCTTGGTTGATTGTGTTCATGGTCGTGCTTCGATATCGTCCAGAAGTGCTGCGAAGGCCTGCGTCGCAAGCGTTGCGTCGTCGGCCGTGATGGTTTCCAGTGGATTGTGACTGATGCCACGGTTGCCGCCGCGCACGAACAGCATCGCCTGCGGCATGATCGTGTGCAGCATCATGGCGTCATGGCCGGCGCCACTATTGAGTGCATACACCGGCTGACCAATGGCCGTCACGGCACGTGCCCAGCGCGCCTGCCAGGACGGATCAGAGGGCGCGGCCGACGCGCGCATGACCTCGGTCCATTCAAAACTGACCTGGCGCCGCGCCGCGATTGCATGCGCGCGCGCCGAAATGTCGTTGACCAGCGCGTCGCGCTGCGCGTTGGTCGGCGCGCGCATATCCAGCGTAAACAAGCACTCGCCCGGAATCACATTGATCGACCCACCCGGCACCTGCATCTGGCCGACCGTGGCCACCGAGTCCGCGTCATCCAGGGCCCGCTGCTCTGCCATCAGGCTGATTTCAGCGGCTGCCAGCAAGGCGTCCTGACGCATGCGCATGGGCGTCGTGCCCGCATGGCCAGCCAGCCCCACGATACGGCAGGTACAACGCACACCGGCATTGATGGACGTGACGACACCCAGGGGCAGTTTGCCTTCACATAACACTGGCCCTTGTTCGATATGCACTTCGACAAAACCTTGGTAGCGCGATGGCTCGCGCCGCAGCGCAGCGATGGCCGACCACTCAGCCGGCAAGCCCGCTTGCTGCATGGCCTCACGCATGGTCACGCCATCGGCGTCTTGCTGATCCAGCCACTGCGGATCAAAGGCGCCAGTCAGCGCACCGGACCCCAGGAACGTCGCGCGAAATCGCTGACCCTCCTCTTCGGCAAAGCCCACGACCTCGATATTGAAGGGCAAGCGTCGCCCCGCGTTTGACAAGTTACGCACGCAGGCCACCGGCACCAGGATGCCAAGACGTCCGTCATACTTTCCGCCGTTACGCACGGTGTCGTAATGGGAACCGGTCAACAGCGTGCGTGCCTCGGGTTGGCTGCCCCGATACATGCCGACCACATTGCCCACAGCATCGGTAGACACCTCATCAAACCCCGACGCCTGCATCAACGCAGTCAACTCGCGGGCGGTGTGGATATGTGCGGGGGTCAGGTAAGTGACGGTCAACTGGCCACGCTCGGCCCAGGCCGGCTCGCTGTGCCGGGCCAGAAGTTCTGACCACTGCAATATGTCGTGTCCCGATGCTTGGGGTTTGCCCATGTCTTGCCTCGTCATCAAAATTGTCCGATCGTCAAACGTGCGCGCAAGCCTCAGGCCGGCGCGCTGCTCTTGTCCGGAATCAGGGCCAGGCTGATATCGGCAAACGTGGCATCCAGATGCAGGCTGGCCTCGACATTGTTCAGGTGTTTTTCCATCACCTGCGCAGCCAGCCCCGCGTCATGTTGCTCGATCGCGTCAAGAAGTTCAACGTGTTCGGCCGACGAATGTTCGGCCGACAGGCGGGTCTGATACAGCATGGCTGCGAGAGACGTCCTGGTCACCAACTGCGACAACACCTCGGCCAGCACGGCGTTGCCCATGATAGTCGCGATCAGCACATGAAAGTCTGCCAGCAACCGGGTCCGTCCGCGGACGTCCGTTTGGTTGCAGGCACTCTTTTCTTCAATCAGGTGATGACGCAGTTTCCGGATATCGTCTTTCGTCGCCTTGCGCACAAAGTCGGTAATCATGGGAATTTCAAGGTAGCGACGCGTAGCAAAAATCTGCCGCGTTTCCTGAACCGAAGGCTTGGCGACGGACGCACCTTTGGCGGGTTCGAGGTGAATCAGGCGCTCGCGCTCAAGCCTGATCAGGGCCTGGCGAACGATCGTGCGCGAGACGCCGAACAGAGTGGCCAGGTTCTGTTCAACCAGTTTGGTGCCGGCAGCCAGGCGGTGCTCGATAATCGCGTCGGTGATGGCGGCCGCGACCCGGTCGGTGGCACTGTCGGCATTGCCGCCTGAGGCGTGGTCCCTGGTCATCGCGCGCTCAGTCGTGAATGGACGAAAGAAATTGTCTGAGTTCAGCGGTCTGTGGATTGCCGAACAAATCAGCTGGCTTGCCCATCTCGTGGACCCTGCCCTGATGCATGAACATCACCCTGTCGCTGACCCGCTTGGCAAAGCGCATTTCGTGCGTCACCATCAGCAGGGTCATCCCGTCGTTGGCCAGGCTTTCGACCACGCGCAGCACTTCGCCGACCAGTTCCGGGTCGAGCGCCGACGTAATCTCGTCGCACAGCAGCACCGACGGGCTCATGGCCAGCGCGCGGGCAATCGCCACGCGCTGCTGCTGGCCACCGGAAAGCTGGTCCGGGAACGCATCAAATTTGTCGTTCAAGCCGACGCGGTCGAGCAACTTCTTGGCGCGTTCGGTTGTCTGGGCAACGGTTTCCTTTTTAACCAACGCTGGGGCCAGCATAATATTGCGGCCCACGGTCAGGTGGGGAAACAAGTTAAAGCTCTGGAAAATCATGCCCACATGCTGGCGCAACTCTCGCATGGCGGCGGCATCGTGATGCAGCAACGGACATTGATCCACATTCAGCGTGCCGGAATCAAAGGTTTCCAACCCGTTGATGCAGCGCAGCAAGGTGCTCTTGCCCGAGCCACTCTTGCCGATGATGGCGATCACTTCGCCGGCCCGGACATCCAGGTCGATCCCCTTGAGGACCTCATTGCTCCCGAAGGACTTACGCAACTGTCCAATCTGGACGATATGCTTGTCGGTCGTTGGCTTAAGCCCTTGCATGGAGTTTTCCTTCCAGTAATTTCGCGTACAGGCTGATTGGGTAGCACAGTACAAAGTAAAGCAGGGCCACGCAGCTATAGACCAGGAATGGACGGAACGTGGCGTTGGTAATCATGGTGCCGGCCTTGGTCAGCTCGACAAACCCGATCAGCGACGCCAGCGCGGTGCCCTTGACGACCTGAACCAGGAAGCCCACCGTGGGAGGGATGGCGATCTTGACCGCCTGGGGCAAGATCACGTAGCGCAACTGTTCACCAAAATTCAGCGCCAGGCTTTGGGCGGCCTCCCATTGGCCCTTGGGAATGGAGTTGACACAACCGCGCCAGATTTCAACCAGGAAGGCACTGGTGTAGAGCGTCAGCGCCAGACTGGCCGCCACCCAGGAAGACAGCTCAAAACCAAAAAGCGCCAGGCCAAAGTAGGCCAGGAAAAGCTGCATGAGCAGCGGCGTGCCCTGGAAGAGCTGAACATAACCCGCCACGAAAGTTTGCGCGCCACGCAGGGCGGACATGCGCAGCACCAGCAACCCAAGCCCGACCAGGCCACCGCCGACAAAAGCAATGACAGACAAGCTGACCGTCCAGCGCCCCGCCAGCAACAGGTTGCGCAAGATATCCCAGAGAGTGAACTCAACCACGGCGGGCTCCGAAAAAGAATCGTGGTCCCATCCAGTTCAGCAAGGCGCGCACGCCTATGCTGAGCATCAGGTAGATGACGGTGGCGACGATATAGGCCTCAAAGGCTCTGAAGTTACGGCTCTGAATCAGGTTGGCGACAAAACTGAGTTCTGGCGTCGAGATCTGGCCGCATACCGCCGAGCCCAGCATCACGATAATGATCTGGCTGACCAGCGCCGGCCAGACTTTGCGTAACGCAGGAGGCAGCACCACATAGATGAAAATCTGGAACCGGTTCATCGCCAGGCTTGCCGCCGCTTCGATCTGGCCGCGAGGGGTCGCCCGAATGCCCGCCCGGATGATCTCCGTGGCATAGGCACCCAGGTTGACCACCATCGCGATGACCGAAGACGCCTCGGGGGACAACTTCACCCCCAGCATGGGCAGCCCGAAAAAGATAAAGAACAATTGCACAATAAACGGCGTATTGCGAATGAACTCGACATAGATGCCGGCCACCCATTTGAACCACAACGGGCCGGACAAGCGCGCCCAGGCAAACAACACCCCAAGCAACACGCCCAGAACGGCGGAAATCACCGTCAGCCCCAGCGTCCAGAGCACGCCAGAGACCAACAACGGCCACTGGGACAGGACTGCGGCAAAATCCAGTTCAATGCGCACGGTCGACCACCTTATTTGGGCAAATCACCGGACGACCGCTTGAGCCACTTTTGTGACAGCTTTTCCATGTCCCCGTTGGCGATACCGGCCGCGATGATTGCGTTGACCTTGGTGCGCAGGGCGTCCTCACCTTTGGCCAGACCCACGAAGTTCGGGCTGTCTTTGAGTAACAGCTTGTACTCGGTGCCCTGCTGCGGATTACGTTGCATCATGTTTTCGGCGACCGACACACCGGTGGCAATCAGCTTGACCTGGCCCGACACATAGGCAGAGACTGTCGCGTTGTTGTCCTCGAAGCGCTTGACGTCCGCGGCTGCGGGCGCAACCTTAGTCAATTCCTGGTCATCGATGGAGCCACGGGTGACACCAATTGACTTGCCCGCAAGATCGGCGGCACTCTTGATGCTGATGTCCTTGGGCCCGTAGACACCGACGAAGAACGGCGAATAGGCATACGTGAAATCAATGACTTTTTCACGCTCGGGGTTCTTGCCAAGGGTCGAAATCACCAAATCCGCGCGTTTGGTTTGCAGGTAGGGAATCCGGTTGGAACTGGTGACCACGACCATCTCGAGCTTCACGCCCAGTTTGTCGGCAATGTACTTCGCCATGTCGACATCCAGTCCCTG
>CAIJKV010000121.1 GCA_903821335.1 uncultured beta proteobacterium | reverse complement strand
CCCTCCAAGGCTGACGACGACCCGCTCGCCCGCATTCTGGAAGACATCGGACGCAACCCCAAAGGGACTGGCATGGCCAGTGTGCCGATGTTGCCGGCGACCATCGCGGTGCCCGACAACACTCCGGCGCCCGCGCCCACCAACGCGCCCAAACTGGGTCGGCGCAGTCGTGTCATCACGGTTGCCCTGGACCCGGGTCATGGCGGTGAAGACCCCGGCGCGATCGGCAAAGGCGGCACGCGTGAAAAAGATGTCGTGCTTGCCATCGCACAGAAGCTCAAGGCACGCATCGACGCGACGCCCGGCATGCGCGCCTACCTGACGCGAGACGGCGACTACTTCGTGCCGTTGCATGTGCGTGTCGAGAAAGCCAGGCGCGTCAAGGCAGACTTGTTTGTGTCGGTGCACGCCGACGCATTTGTCCGGCCAACGGCTGGCGGCAGCTCGGTTTACGTATTGTCAGCAAGTGGTGCGTCAAGCACAGCCGCGCGCTGGCTCGCCGACAAGGAAAACGCGGCCGACCTGATTGGCGGCATCAATCTGAACGTGCAAGATCGCCAGGTTGCAAAAATACTGCTCGATTTGTCGACCACGGCCCAGATCAACGATTCGGTCAAAGTGGCCAATAGCGTGCTCGGGCAACTCAAGGATGTCTATCGGCTGCACAAGCCCAATGTCGAACAGGCAGGGTTTGCCGTGCTTAAGGCGCCCGACATGCCCTCCATCCTGGTCGAAACAGCGTTCATCAGCAATCCGGAAGAAGAACGCATGTTGCGCAGCGGCGCGGACCAGGACAAGTTCGCGATCGCCCTGCAAGGTGGCATCCAGCAGTTTTTCGTCGCCAATCCACACATTGCCTCAGCCGGTTAACACGCCTCCTTTTGGGGCGGGTGCCCGGCTTGACACTCAAATTCGCCCAGCACTTAAAATGCAGGCTTGAAACCTGTTGTGGTCGCCATGTCCAGCCGTCGCCCTATCGCCGCACTACCCGACCTCCTCATCAGCCAAATCGCAGCCGGTGAGGTCATCGAGCGTCCAGCCTCGGTCCTCAAGGAACTGATCGAAAACGCCGTGGACGCAGGGTCCCAGTCCATTGAAATCCGCCTCGAAGCGGGCGGCATCCGGCGCATCGCGGTCATCGACGATGGCAGCGGCATTGCCCCGCACGAAATGGCATTGGCGCTCACGCGGCATGCGACCAGCAAGATCTCCTCACTGAGCGATCTGGAGTCCGTCAATTCCATGGGGTTTCGCGGCGAAGCGCTCGCCTCGATCGCGGCTGTCTCGCACCTGACGCTGACCTCACGCACGCGCCAAGCCGAGCACGCCTGGAGCTTCCAGAGCGGCGGCGCGGCACCCGTGGCGGCGGCTGGTGCACTGGGCACCACGATCGATGTCAGGTACTTGTTTGATTCGGTGCCGGCACGACGCAAATTCTTGCGTGCCGAAGCCACAGAGTTCGGTCACTGCATTGATGCCATCGAACGCATCGCCCTGGCGTTTGCGCAAGTCGGCTTTCGTGTGTTTCACAATGACCGCGCAGTGCGTCAATGGCTGCCGGCATCGGCGTTGCAACGGATCAGCGACGTGCTGGGACCTGAGTTCAACGAACATGGCATCGCGGTCAACGCCCAGGGCGCCCTGTTGTCGTTGCAGGGCGTGGTCACGCGCCCGACCGCCGCCCGGGCCCGCGCCGACCGGCAATTCCTTTATGTGAACGGGCGCCATGTGCGTGACCGCACCGTGGCGCATGCCATTCGCAGCGCCTACGCTGACGTGCTCCACGGCGACCGGCAACCGGCGTTTGTGCTGTTCCTTCAAATAGAGCCCACCCTGGTCGATGTCAACGTTCACCCTGCCAAACACGAAGTCAGATTTCGAGACAGCGGCGCGGTCTATCGCTTTGTTTCCCAGACAATCACTCAGGCGCTCGCCGGCACCGCCGGCACGCAATCCGGCGGCGTCTCGGCCATGCCCGACCCACCCGGCCAACCGAGCGCAAAGCCCCATGCGGGCGAACCGGCCTGGAACCCATCGGGTCAGCACGCGCTGCATCTGCGCGAGCCCCCATCGTCGGCACAACGGCACCCGGCAGCCTGGCAGCCTTTTTATCAACCCCTGACCGAAGACGCGCCCACCTGGCCGCTCGGTCGGGCGCTGGCTCAGGTACACGGTATTTATATTTTGTCCCAGACCGCGCAGGGACTGGCACTGATCGACATGCACGCCGCCCATGAGCGCGTCATGTATGAACAGCTCAAGCAGGCACTCGATACACACGCACTGCCCCAGCAAACCCTGCTGGTGCCTGTGGTATTTCGGGTCACCGAGAAAGAACTGGCCCTGGCGCAAGAATGTCACGACCACTTGGTTGCCCTCGGCTTTGAGATGGCCCCGGCGGGCCCACAGTCGATGACGTTGCGCTCAGTACCCGCCATGCTGGCCCGTGGCGACCTCGAGGCGTTGGCGCGTGGCGTCTTGCGCGACCTGGACCACATTGGCGCAAGCAGGCTGTTGACCGAGCAACGCAACACGTTGCTGGCCACGATGGCCTGCCACGGCGCCGTGCGGGCCAATCGGCAACTCACCGTCGAAGAAATGAACGCCTTGCTGCGACAGATGGAACAAACCGAACGTGCGGACCAGTGCAACCATGGCCGGCCAACCTGGATTCACTGGTCCGTGTCCGACCTGGACAAGTTATTTTTGCGCGGACAATGACACCGCCTGGTTCACCGCCCCTCATCTGCCTGGCGGGTCCCACGGCATCGGGCAAGAGCGCGGTCGCGCGGGCGATTGCCACACGCTGGCCGACTGAAATCATCAACGTCGACTCGGCCACGATTTACCGGGGCATGGACATTGGCACGGCCAAGCCGTCGCCAGCCGAGCGCCGTGCGGTCACGCATCACCTGCTTGATATCCGGGACCCGGCCCAGTCCTATGGGGCGGCATCGTTTCGACGTGACGCCCTGCAGTGCGTCGCCGCGATTCGCGCGCGCGGCAACCTGCCCCTGCTCGCCGGCGGCACCATGCTGTACTTCAAAGCCTTGCGCGACGGCCTCAATGATTTGCCTGAAGCCAACCCGCTGATCCGAAAAGAGCTCGACGCACGCGCGACGCTGGCGGGCTGGCCAGCTCTGCATGCCGAACTGGCAAAAATCGACCCGGCAACCGCATCAAGACTCGCACCCAATGACAGTCAGCGCATTCAGCGTGCGCTCGAAATATGGATGCTCAGTGGCCAGCCCATGTCGGAATTAATCGGTGCGGCGCCACAGACTGATGTGCCGGTTGCGACGATCACGATCAGCCTTGAGCCCAGTACCCGCAGTGTGCTGCACGCGCGAATTGCCGGACGCTTTGACCAGATGCTGGAACAAGGCCTGGTCGAGGAAGTCCGGGGGCTGCACGCCCGCCCGGATCTTCATACCGGGCTACCCTCGGTGCGCTGCGTGGGCTATCGGCAGCTCTGGTCCATGCTTGATGCCGAAGTTGACCTGCCCACTGCGCGTGAACAGGCGATCGCTGCCACGCGCCAACTGGCCAAACGCCAATTAACCTGGCTGCGCAGCCTGCCCGACCGGTTAGTCGTCGATGCACTGTCACCCTCTGCGACCGACGACATCGTCGACATCGTGGCCGGGCTCACAGACCAGCGCCCGGACTGAGCACTGAACCGCTGCGACGTATTAAAGGCCAGCGTTCAGGTCACACCACTCAGGCAACGACCGTCTGGGCCTGGCCGGCAGCGCAGGCGCGAATATCACCCAGCTGGTACACCGTTTCGCCCTGAGCAGTCAGTGCAGCGGAGATTGCGGCAGCCTGACTGGCCGGCACCACGACGACCATGCCTATCCCGCAGTTAAAGACACGGTGCATTTCGCCGTCGGCGACACCACCCTGCTGCTGCAACCAGACAAACAACTCTGGCATTTTCCAGCCATCGCGATTCAGATGAGCCTGCAGACCAGGCTGCAGGATGCGAGGCACGTTGTCGAGCAAACCACCGCCTGTGATGTGCGCCAACCCCTTGATAGCGGAGCCAAACTGCGCCAGCACGGCCAGCACGGACTTGACGTAAATCCGGGTCGGCGCCATGACCACATCGCCCAGCGCGCGCCCGTGGAAGTCCTGTTCAGGATGCGCGTTGGCCCGCTGCAGCACCTTGCGCAACAGGGAATAGCCATTCGAGTGCGCACCGCTCGAGGCCAGACCCAGTACCACATCACCTGGTTCAATCGACTTGCCATCAATCAGCTTGGATTTTTCTGCTGCACCCACGGCAAAACCGGCCAGGTCATATTCCCCATCCGGGTACATACCGGGCATTTCAGCGGTTTCGCCACCGATCAGGGCGCAACCCGACAGTTCGCAACCGCGCGCGATTCCGCCCACGACCCGTGCCGCCACATCAACCGAGAGCTTGCCGCAAGCGAAATAGTCCAGGAAAAACAGAGGTTCGGCGCCCTGCACAAGAATGTCGTTGACACTCATGGCCACCAGGTCAATACCCACGGTGTCATGGCGTTGCCAGTCAAACGCGAGCTTGAGCTTGGTACCCACGCCGTCCGTGCCCGACACCAGGACGGGCTCTTTGTAGCGTTTGGGCACCTCGAACAGCGCGCCAAAGCCGCCAATGCCTGCCAATACGCCTTCGCGCATGGTGCGGGCCGCCAGCGGTTTGATACGGTCAACCAGGGCGTCGCCTGCGTCAATGTCGACGCCGGCGTCACGGTAAGTCAAGGGTGCTTGATGTTGGGTCATGGGAAAAAGCCGTTGGTATGTGACAATTACGGACTTTAGTCCGTGGTTTTTACTAATTTTACGATGAGTCGATGAGTCGGCAGTTACTTCTGGAAATCATTCCTGCTCCAGGTCCAACGCTGGACAATACGGTTGCGGGTCCGAATCAGGCCGCAATCGAGGCCGCGCGCAGCCTCGAACCCGGTCGCGCGCTCTATCTGTGGGGGTTCGCCGGCTCGGGTAAAAGCCACCTGTTGCGCGCCCTGGCAGCCTCGAAATCATCGATTTTTTTCGACACGGACTCGCCTGCGGCTGACATCATGGCGCTGGCCACCGCCACGCTGGCCCCGGCGGACTTCAACTTGGTCGCCGTCGATGATATTGATGACATGAGCCCGGCGCAGCAGGCAGCCGTATTTGCCCTGTACAATCGCTGGCGCGAGTTCGGTGCGACAAATACTGCATTTTCCCTGGCTGTCACAGGGGGTCGCGCACCCATGATGATGTCCCTGCGTGAAGACTTGCGCACCCGTCTGGGCTGGGATCTGGTTTTTCGCCTTGAACCGCTTTCTGACGAAGAAAAATTTTCCGCACTGCAAACGTACGCGCTGCGTCAGGGGTTGCCGCTAGCCGACGATGTCCTGGACTGGATGCTCACGCACTATTCCAGGGACATTCGCCAACTTTTTGCGCTGGTCGACGCACTTGACCGGTATTCGTTGTCTAAACACAGGACGGTAACCGTGCCCTTGCTGCGCACGATGCTGGCCGATCGTGAATTTTTGCAATCATGACCTCCAGACGATTGGCTCTTTTCGACCTTGACCACACGCTGTTGCCTCTCGACAGTGATCACCAGTGGGCGCAATACCTGGCGAATTCCGGTCGCGCGGGCGATCCGGTCGAGGCCCTGCGCCGCAATGAAGAACTGATGGACCGCTATAACGCGGGCGACCTCACCGCGCAACAGGCAGCCGAATTCATGCTGGGGTTGCTGGCTGCGCATCCGCCTCACCTGCTGGCGGTGTGGCACGAAGACTTCATGCAGCGCGTGATCCGGCCCGCCATGACAGATCGCGCGATTGAACTGGTTCGCCAGCATCTGGCCGCTGGTGACTTGTGTGCCGTGGTGACAGCGACCAACAGTTTCGTCACTGCCCCGATTGCACGCGCCTTTGGTGTGCCGCACCTGATCGCGACAGACCCCGAATATATAGCGGGTCGCTACACTGGAAAAATCCTTGGTACGCCCAGTTTTAAAGAGGGCAAAGTCGTGCGCGTGAACGACTGGCTCTCGGGCATGAACAAGAGGATCAGTGATTTTGAATCGTCGTTCTTCTACAGCGACTCCATCAATGACTTGCCACTGCTAGACGTCGTCACGCACCCGATCGTGACCAATCCCAGCCCAAGCCTGCTCGCCATCGCGCAGCAACGCAACTGGCCTGTCCTGAACCTGTTCACCAAGCTGGCAGACAATAAATCCTGATGATTACTGACACCATCAAACGCTTTGTTGGCCAGTTGTTCGGCCAGCGCCACCAAGGTGGCATGCAACGTTTTACCAGGGAAAAGCACGGCATCGACCGACGCAACGTCTCTCGCCACGCCATCAAGGTCTGCGAGGTCCTGCAACAGCATGGCTACCAGGCCTATATCGTCGGCGGTGCGGTACGCGACCTGATCGTAGGATTAGAGCCCAAGGATTTCGACGTTGCGACCAACGCCACCCCGGAACAGATACGGCCCTTGTTCAGGCGCGCGCGCATTATCGGGCGGCGATTCCAGTTGGTGCATGTTGTGTTTGGCGCCGAGATCATCGAAACGTCGACCTTCCGGGCACCGGCGTTGGAAACCCAGGAAACGGACGACCACGGCCGCATCCTGCGCGATAACGAATTCGGCACGCACGAGCAGGATGCCGTGCGACGCGACTTCACGATCAACGCGCTGTATTACGAGCCGTTGACCGAAGTCGTCATTGATTTCCATCGTGGTGTCGAAGACCTCAAGAACCGCTCTGTGCGCATGATCGGCGACGCGCGAACGCGCTACCGTGAAGATCCCGTGCGCATGCTGCGGGCCGTGCGGTTCGCCGTCAAACTGAACGGCACGATTGAGCCATCGACGCGCGAACCGATCGAATCGATGTCCGACCTCATCAGCAACGTGCCCGATTCGCGTCTGTTTGATGAAATGCTCAAACTGCTGACCTGTGGTCACGCGATGGACTGTCTGCGCCAGCTCCGTCAGCTTGGCTTGCACCATGGCCTGCTGCCGTTACTGGACGTCGTACTGGAACAACCAGGCGGTGAAGCCTTTATCGAACTCGCCCTTGACCGCACGGACCATCGGGTGCGCAGCGGCAAGACTGTCAGCCCCAGTTTCCTGTTTGCCTCGCTGCTCTGGCGCCAGGTGCACTTGCGCTCGCTGGATATTGTCAAGCGCGGTGAGCAAACGGGCATACAGGCCCTGATGGACGCTGCCGATTCAGTACTGGAAGAGCAGACTGAAAAACTCGCCATCCAGAAACGCTTCAGTTCGGACATGCGCGAAATCTGGTTCATGCAACCGCGCTTTGAAAAGCGCTTGCCCCGGTCGATCTGGCGTCTGTTTGAGCAGCCGCGCTTTCGCGCCGCCGTGGATTTCCTGCAGCTGCGCGCGGCCGCCGGCGAATTTGACAGTGTGCTGGCACAGTGGTGGATGGATCTGGCCGATGCCGACGACTCCACGCGCGCAACCATGCTTGAAGACCTGGCCAAACAGCCCCGTGAGACAGCGGGTGGTTCGGCTACCCGGGCGCGGCCGCGCAAACGTCGCCGCACCCCGGCGACGGGATCAGGTTCTGGTGGCACTGAACCCGGCCCCGCGGCTGCGGACTGATGCGCTGACATGTCGTTCGCGACAGCCTATGTCGGACTGGGTGCCAACCTGGGCGATGCCAGACAGTGCATCCTGGCCGCGCTGGCAGAATTGGCGGCCATGCACGGCGTGGTGGATTGCCAGGCGTCCACACTGTTTGGCAGTGATCCGGTCGATGCCAGCGGTCCTCAGTTTGTGAATGCAGTCGCTCGGCTCCATACGACTCTGGCGCCACTTGACTTACTGGATGCGCTACAGGCCATCGAGTCCCGGCACGGTCGGGCGCGCCCGTATCGCAACGCGCCACGCACACTGGATCTGGACCTGCTCTGGTATGACGGGCTGGAAATCCAGACGCCCCGACTCACGCTGCCACATCCAAGAATGCACTTGCGTGCCTTCGTGCTGGTTCCGCTCAGTGAACTGGCACCTGGACTGGTGCTGCCACAAGGCGACCTGGGTACACTGAGCGCCCAATGCACCGACCAGAAGCTCTGGAAACTCGAGGCAGGCTGAACCAGCACCGAAATCGGGAGTTTGTCCCGCTTCGGCGTCTCTTCTCAAATCGCCTTGTCTGCCCTGAGCGTCTCAATCGTGGCGTCCTGCACACCCAGCTCCTTCAGGATGGCAAGGGTGTGTTGGCCAACGTCGGGGATCGGGTCCATCCGTGGCGTGAACGCGCTGTTGCTGCCAGGTGGCCACAGCGCAGGCAAGGCACCCACGGGGCTGCCCACCTCGGTCCAGCGATTGCGCGCCTTGAGTTGCGGATGTGCCCAGACGTCTTTCATCTCGTTGACGCGCGCATTGGCGATTTGCGCGTCTTCAAGCGCTTGCACAACCTGGTCAACGGTCATGGCGGCGAAGGCCTCGACAATCAGCCCACGCAAGCGGTCACGATTGGCGACCCGCTTTGAGTTTGACTCAAAGTCCGGCGCCACGGCCAGTTCAGGTTGCATCAGCACTTTTTCACAGAATACGGCCCACTCACGCTCATTTTGCAGACCAAGCATCACGTTGTTGCCGTCACCGACCGGGAACGGACCATAAGGATAAATGGTCGCGTGGGCGGCACCGGCGCGCTGGGGTGGCGCGGCGCCCTCGAACGCGTAATACATCGGAAAGCTCATCCATTCGACCATGCTTTCGAGCATCGACACGTCCAGATGACTGCCCAGCCCGGTTCTGGCCCGCAGCAATAACGCGTTCAGAATGCCTGAATACGCATACGAGCCCGCAGCAATATCGGCGATCGAGCAGCCGGCCTTGGCGGGTGCGTCGGGCGAACCCGTGACCGAAACAAAACCGCTTTCACTCTGGATGAGCAAGTCGTAGGCTTTCTTGGTTTCGTAAGGGCCGCCCTCGCCGTAGCCTGAAATGTCGCACACGATCAGCTTTGGAAAGCGCGCATGCAAAGCGCCGAACGACAAGCCCATGCGCGCCGCCGCGCCCGGCGCGAGGTTTTGCACCAGGACGTCCGCTTGCGCCAGCAACGCGTCCATGACCGGCAAGGCATCAGCGTGCTTGAGGTCGAGCGTCAGGCTTTCCTTGGACCGGTTGGTCCAGACAAAATGCGAGGCCATCCCGCGTGTGCGTTCGTCATACTTGCGGGCAAAGTCGCCCAAGCCCGGACGTTCAACCTTGATGACGCGCGCGCCCATGTCGGCCAGCTGGCGCGTGCAAAACGGTGCGGCGATCGCGTGCTCAAGACTGACAACGGTAATGCCATCCAGAGGACGTGGTGCCTGGGTGCTCATGCGTCGAACCTCAGTTG
>CAIJKV010000120.1 GCA_903821335.1 uncultured beta proteobacterium | reverse complement strand
GGTCTGTTCGTCGCGATTTCCATGTGCACCGGTGGCGGTGCCTGGGACAACGCCAAGAAATACATTGAGGAAGGCCACTACGGCGGCAAAGGTTCGGATGCCCATAAGGCAGCCGTGACCGGCGACACCGTGGGTGACCCTTACAAGGACACGGCAGGCCCTGCCGTGAACCCACTCATCAAGATCATCAACATCGTGGCGCTGCTGATCGTGCCACTGATGGTGCGTCTGTTTTCGTGATATCTGAAACAGTCCGGGCGTCGTGTTGAGCGAAGTCCAGGTTGTCTGACGCCGCCCGAGGGAAACCCGGGCGGTTTTTACATAACAAGGACGAAACATGACCCATTCAACGCATTTTTCAAGCCGTCGTCGCGATTGGCTCATCCGTGCCGGCGCGCTGGCTGGAAGCAGTCTGTTTGGCGCAGGTGCCGCGCACGCCCAGCCCAAACTTGGGCGCGTCGCCTATGGTCAGGGCAGCATCGACGCAATTTTCACGGCAGGCTATGTTGCGCTGAAGAAAGGGTTCTTTGGCGAGGCAGGGCTTGAGGTTGAGTACATCAACTCGCAAAGTGGCCCGCGCACCAACCAGATGCTGGCGGCCAACCAGATTCTGTTCGGCGCGACGGCAGCCACTGCGGCCCCCGCACTGACCATCGCGGGCAAGCCGGCTTCGCTGATCTTTGGTTTTGACCGGCGCATGACCTATGCCAACGTCATTGTTCGCAAGGTCGACTTCGACAGCGGCAAGATCCGGTCGCTCAAGGACCTGGTGGGCTTGCGCATTGGTGCCACGCAGCCAGGGTCGGCGACCGCGGTGATGGCGCTTTACCTGACGCAGCAGGCAGGCATCGCGGACAAGGTCGACATTCGCCCGCTGGGTGACCTGGCGACCATGCTGGCGGCACTCAAGACCGGGTCCGTCAACGCCAGCATGGCGACGGCATCCATGATGGAACAGGCGATCGAAGAGGGCTGGGCCGTGTCGATATTCACGGCCACCGACGATGCCGTCTGGTCCGAAATTATGAAAGGCGACGTGCCCGGCATTGCGGCCTACGCACTGCGCGAGACCATCGACCGCCGACCCGAAGTCGTCCAGGGTTTTGTGAGCGCTTTGGTCAAGGCGCAAGACCTGATGAACACCAGTTCGCCCGAGCTGATCACGGGGTTGATTTATGAGGACTACCTGAGTGCGCTGTCACGTCCTGCGGTTCTCAAGGCGGTGACGCTTTATCAAAAGAATATCTGGCTCAAAGACAACATCATCACTGAAGAAAGCTATGACCGGATGGCGCGGATCATGGGTGAGGACCGGCAGTTTTCGAACGATCAGATGAAAACCGTTCCGTATGCCCAATGCGTCGACATGCGCTTTGTACGCAAAGCGCGGGGCCTCGCGTCGTGATTGAACTGGATCATGTCAGCAAGGCTTATCAGACAGAAACAGGCTCCACCTGGGCGGTGGGCGATGTTTCACTGCGCATTGCCAACGGCGAGTTCGTGTCTATCGTCGGGCCATCGGGCTGTGGCAAGAGCACCTTGCTGAACATGATCGCCGGTTTTCTGGCGCCGACCTCTGGCACGATCACGGTCGATGGCGCGCGCGTCGCTGGCCAGATCCATCCGTCGCTTGGCTATATTTTTCAGAAAGATACCTTGTTGCCCTGGTATACCGTGCACAAGAATGTGGCGCTGGGTCTGAAGTTTCAGGACTATCCGGAACAGCAAATTAAGGATCGGGTGGCCGAGTTGCTCGAACTCGGCCACCTGACCGCGTTTGCCAATGCCTATCCTCACCAGCTTTCGGGTGGCATGCGCAGGCGCGTGGCGCTGCTGATGACGCTGGCGGTCAAGCCACGCATCGTCCTGATGGACGAGCCGTTCGGGGCACTCGACACCCACACCAAGACGCATCTGCATCGCGAACTGATGGATATATGGCGCAAGCTGGGCCAGACCATTTTGCTGGTCACGCACGATCTGGACGAGGCGATCATGTTGTCGGACCGGGTTGTGGTGTTGTCGTCCCCGCCCAGTACCGTTCTGTACGACGAGCGCATCAATATTGCGCATCCGCGGGACGTGTTCAGCTTGCGCGGCAGCCCCCAGTTCCTTGAACATTTCCAGAGCATCTGGGGCGTGCTGGGGCAACAATTTCGCGCGGCGGCCTAGAGGGCGCACCCATGACGACCACGCCGCCCCAGCCACCCGACTCGCAACGGCTCTCGCTGCCCTCTTCGCACCACGCCTCGCCTGACAGTCAGGCTGCGTCCCTGCAAGAGAACCGGCGGCGTGCCGTGCGGCGTCGCGTGGGCATCACGTTCTGGCAGATTGCCATTCTCGCGGTGTTGCTGGGTGGGTGGGAAATCCTGACCCGCATACCGTGGTTTGTGCAAAATACCGCCCTGGATCCGTTTTTTGTCAGCCAACCCTCACGTGTCGCGGTGCGTCTGTGGCAGTGGGTGCAACCCGGTTCAAAGTCGATCTGGCCGCATTTGTGGTTGACGCTCGAGGCCACGTTCTGGGGGTTGGGTGTCGGGGTATCCAGCGGTTTTGTGGTCGGTATGGCGCTCAGTCGCAATCGCCTGCTGGCCGACATCCTGAACCCCTTTATCGTCGCGTTCAATTCCATGCCGCGGATCGCCTTCGTACCGCTGATTACGATGTTTTTCGGATTGGGAATCGCATCCAAGGTCGTGACGTCCTGGTTCGTGGTGTTCTTCCTGGTGTTCTTTAACACCTACAAAGGCGGGCGCAGCGTTGAGCGCGAGTTGCTCGATTTTTGTCGCACGCTGGGTGGTTCGGCACGCCAGATTCTTTGGCGTGTGCGGATCCCGACGGCCGCGGCCTGGACCTTTGCCGCCTTGCCCAATGCCATCAGTTTTGCGCTGATCGGCGTGGTTCTGGCCGAGTTCGTCGGATCGACGACGGGCATGGGTTACCTGATGATCACGGCCTTAGCCACACTCAATGCCACTGACCTGTTCGCGCTCGTGACATTGTTGTCGGTCGTTGGCATCGTCCTGGTCTACTGCGTGACGGTGCTGGAACGCTGGCTCTTGCACTGGTCGCCTGAGTTCCGGGACTAGGACGGCGCCGGTGGGGTCACGTGATGCCCAGAGACTGCCAGGCGGTGCGCCGCGTCGCCCGGCCTGTCAGTCGAGCCTGACGTTGCCGTCTTTGATGACCTTGCCCCAGTAGACCGACTCATCGGATACCCACTTGCGCAGGTCGGCAGGTGACTTGTCCACGGCCTCGGACCCCAGGTCTGCCAGTTGTTTGCGCATGTCGGGCTGGCGCAATATTTTGTTGATCTCGACGTTCAGCTTGTCAATAATGGCTGGCGGCGTGGCAGTAGGCGCCATCATTCCCTGGAACGAACCGGTGACGAACCCCGGGATGTGTTCGGCCATGGTGGGGGTGTCTGGAATGGGCGTGAAGCGTTGTGGACTGGCGACCGCGAGCATCCTGAAATTACCACTTCGGACCATGGGATAGGTCGCAAGATAGCTGTTCATCGTGGCGTCGATCTGACCGCCCGCCAGGTCCGTCATGACCTGGGCACCGCCTTTGTAGCCGATGAAATTCAATTTGATGCCGGTTTTTTGTTCGAGCAACGCACCGGCCAGGTGGGGTGCCGCGCCCAGCGGCACGCCAAAGTTGAGCGGCGCACTTTGTGTTTTCGAATAAGCCAGCAACTCATCCAGTGTCTTCACCGGCAGCTTGTTGGCCACTACGAAAATATGCGGTGAGTAGGCAATGATGGAAACAGGTGTCAGGTCTTTTTGAGGACTGTAGGTCAGGTTGGTCATCAGACTGGGCGTCATGGTGATGGCGCTCATGTCCACGACCAGTAGCGTGTAGCCGTCGGGTTCGGACTTGGCGACCATGGCCGCGCCGATCTGGGCATTGCCGCCAGGCTTATTTTCCACAACGACGGGTTGACCCCAGGCATCAGTGAGCCTTTTTCCGAGAATCCGGGCCAGCACATCCGAGGCACCGCCGGCGGCAAACGGGATAATGATCCGGATGGCCTTGCTTGGGTAGGTGCCGGCACCATCCTGTGCGATCGCCAGGGTGCCACAACTGGTCGTGACTATCAGTGCCAGGCAGGCGAGTTGGCGTAACGCCTGGCGCCTGTCGGTGAGCGTGGAAATTTTATTGATTGGTCTGCGCATCGTTGTCTCCAGTGTCTTTGTTTTTTTACGTTGCTGTGCAGTGCTGTGCCTGGTTGTAGCTAGTCAGGTTAAGCGGTGGGTCAGGTTATAAGAAAGCTGTCATCGACGCCCAGCGTCCGGGCTGACTGGCGCAGTGTCTGCAGTGTCGTAGCCGAGACCGGCACGCCGTGGGCGCTGGCATAGTGGATGTTGCGGTCTGCCTGCTCACCCGGCAATCTCACCGGGATATTCGCATCGATCGGCTTGTTGTCGTGGCACGCATCGATCAGGAAATCCATTTGGTCGACGAAGGCCTCGCGGCCGGCGAAGGCGTCGGGGTCGATCAGTTGCAGGTACACGCTGGCGCCCCACTTGGTGGGCCTGTCGCGCCGGCCAAAGCCACTCAACCCTTGTGTGAGCGCTTCAACCATCAGCGCGAGTCCGAAGCCCTTGTGTCCCGCCTCAGTGCCACCGAGCAGCATCAGGCTGCCCCGGGGCTGTGTTTTTTCCAGCGCGCGCGGCTCGCGTGTCGGTTGTCCGTTGGCATCGAGCAGCCAGGGGTGGTCGAATAACAGGTCGGCCTCAACTTTTTCTCGCGTCATGGACACGGTCGTGATTGAGGCGGATATATCGATCAGTACCGGAAACTTTGTAGCCGGAAAGCCGATGCCGATGGGGTTGGGGCTAAAGAGCGCCTCGGTGCCGCCCTGGGGTGCGACATATTTTCCATGCGGTCCCGAAGACAGCAGCATGGCGTAATAACCGCGGTCGGTCGCCTGCTTGAGCAGCGCCGCCAGGCAACCGATATGCGCA
This sequence comes from uncultured beta proteobacterium, assembly GCA_903821335.1. Taxonomy (GTDB): domain Bacteria; phylum Pseudomonadota; class Gammaproteobacteria; order Burkholderiales; family Burkholderiaceae_B; genus Zwartia. Next base: position 2,388 of record CAIJKV010000120.1, on the reverse strand, counting down.
CTGCGCCGGATTGAAAAGGTGACGACACCATGTTTTGGCAGGCGCTCAAACCCAAGCTTGAGCGCGGATTCGACCAGCCACAAGCCGGGCAGATAGCCCCCGTCCCAGACGACGGTGCTGCCTGTATCGTTGACCACGGTGACCTCGCCACAAGCGGCCATGTCACCTTTCGCCAGCTGATCCAGATAGTTTTTGCATTGCGAGAGGCCATGTGTGTAGCGACCCATCATGTCGGTCAGGACCAGCAGCTTTGCCATGGATGTCGCGCGCTCGGCGTTGAGCCCGGCCGCAGAAAAAAGCGCTGTGATCAGTGCCGTGAGTGCTTGCGCATCAAAGCGGTGGCTGATTGCCGGTGCCTGTGCTGATGCGTGCGCCGATGCGTGTGCCGGGACGGGGGATGTGACCATCGATTGATCTCTGTATGGGTATTGTCTTTAGCTGGTGTGCGAACGTAGGACTCATACTAATACATTAGTATTTCGATAGCAAAGTGTTTGGACGTACAAAAGGGACCCGAAGGCCCCCTGGTGCTGGCGCGGCGCCCGAGACACCCACCCACAATCAGGCAAGTGCTCGGGATGTGCAGGCCATCAGCCCTTTGGCTGGCGTGGACGCTGCTGGGCACGCTGTGCGAACTGGGATTTCATATAGCCTGAAACAGTCGTTTTCTGTGTGGCTGACAAACCATCCCAGAAGGTCAACCATTTCTGGCTGACACCATCCATGCGGGTCTCCATGTCTGCACGGGCCTTTTTACGCAGTTCGAGCATGGCGCGTGGGTCGATGGTGTCCTTGGAAAATTGCTCGGCCATTGCTTTCTGTTGCGCATCACGCGTGGCACTACGGTTGGTCCACAGTTCTTTGCGTGCAGCCTGCGCAGCGTCATACTGTGTTTTCTGAGCCGGCGTGAGTGCCAGCTGATCAATCACTGTCTGAGGCAACTGCCCCATCCCCTGATCGCCGCCGCGACCATGAGGACCCATGGCGCGTGGTCCTGCGCCAGAATTGCCCGGACCCATGCCCTTTCCTGGGCCCATACCCTGTCCCGGACCCATACCCATACCTTGTCCTGGACCCATACCTTGTCCCGGACCCATCCCGCGACCCTGGCCCATCATCCCCGGACCTGCGCCCGGACCTGGAACGGCAGCTGGCGCAGTTGCAGCAGCTTCTGAAGTGTTTGCGGGCGCTGCAGGACTGGCAGACTGTGCATAGGCGCCAGCCACTGCAACGGCGATGCCAAACCCTGCGATTAACGAACGACTCAACTTGGATTTCATGGCGTCTTCTCCTGTGTTTGAACGCAACCCATCTTGTCATGTGGTCAGTTTCAATCGTGTTTCACTTTGCAGGGTAGTTGTTTCAGTGCATTACCTGCTTTGCATCAAATTTTGTGCGTAAATACACCCTATGAACTTGCTTCCTATCTTTTTGAATGTGCGTGCGCGCCGATGCCTGGTGGTCGGCGGCGGAGAGGTGGCTGCCCGGAAAATTGCCACGCTGCTCAAGGCGCAGGCCACGGTGCTGGTGGTCGCCCCGGAACTCTGTCCTGAATTGCAGGCGACCCATGCGGCAGGAAAATTTCTCTGGGAACAGACGGAATTTTTGCCTGCGCACCTTGAGGGAACCTGTCTGGTTGTTGCGGCGACCCATAGCCGGGCGGTGAACGAGACCGTGTCCAAGTCCGCTCAAGCCAGAACGATTCCCGTCAATGTCGTGGATGACCCCGCCCTGTGCACCTTCATCATGCCCTCGATACTCGACCGCTCACCCCTGATCATCGCGATATCGAGCGGCGGCGTGGCCCCGGTGCTGGCGCGCATGATTCGTTCCCGTCTTGAGACCTTGATTCCTGCCGCGTACGGCAGGCTGGGACACCTGGCTGCAAAATATCGCGATCAGGTTAAAACGCGGTTGCCGCAAGGACCTGCCAGGCGCATATTCTGGGAAAGCATCTTCGAAGGGCAGATCGCTGAGCAAGTCCTGGCGGGCCGTGAGGAAAATGTCGAGCACGACCTGGAACTGGCGCTGAACCAGGCTGCATTGACACCTCCACGCGGGGAGGTATATCTGGTGGGCGCGGGCCCAGGCGACCCGGATTTGCTGACCTTTCGTGCATTGCGACTGATGCAGAAGGCCGACGTGGTGCTGTACGACAACCTGGTGTCCGAGCCGGTCATGCAACTGGTGCGCAAGGACGCCGAGCGTATTTACGTTGGCAAGAAACGCAATCATCACACGTTACCGCAGCAGGAAATCAACCTGCTGCTGGTGCGTCTTGCGCAGCAAGGCAAGCGCGTACTGCGCATCAAGGGTGGTGATCCCTTTATCTTTGGCCGGGGGGGAGAAGAGATCGAGACCCTGGCCGATCATGGGATTGCTTTTCAG
>CAIJKV010000119.1 GCA_903821335.1 uncultured beta proteobacterium | reverse complement strand
GCGTCGAGGTGTTTACAATATCGACATGGAAACGCGCCTGCTCGACCTTCTCGTATGTCCGATCTGCAAAGGTCGCCTTTATCCTAACCCGCAGCTCACCGAACTGGTGTGCCGGGCGGACCGTCTCGCATTCCCTGTGCGCGATGGCATTCCAGTGATGCTGGAATCCGAGGCGCGGGCGCTGTGCGACGACGACGCCGACACCCCGGAACCCGATCCTCTGCCTGAATGAGCGGCTTCGTCGTCATTATTCCGGCGCGTCACGCCTCGACCCGGTTGCCTGGAAAAATGCTGGCGGACCTGGCCGGAAAACCCATGGTGGTGCGCGTCGCGCAACAAGCCGCGGCCTCAGGCGCGAGCCGTGTCCTGATCGCAACCGATCACGCCGCTATCGCTCAGTCAGCCCGAGATCACGGTGTAGAGGTTTTGCTCACGCGTGCCGATCATCCCTCGGGCACTGACCGCCTGGCAGAGGTCGTCAATGTACTCGGCCTTGCGCACAACCAGATCGTGGTCAACGTGCAGGGCGACGAGCCACTGATCGATCCGGCGCTCATCGATGATGTGGCGGCCTTGCTGGCCAGCAATCCGCAGGCTGCCATCGCAACCTGCGCGACCCCCATTGACGCGGCAGAAAACCTCTTTAACCCCAATATTGTCAAAGTTGTCTGCGACCGTCAGGGTCATGCCCTGTATTTTTCCCGGGCGCCCATCCCCTGGCATCGTGACGCCCTGGCCCAGGGTGAACGCGTGGTGGCACCCGGCTTGCCCGCGCTGCACCACATCGGCATGTATGCCTATCGCGCCGGCTTCCTGCGCTTGTTTCCCAGCCTGGTGCCCGGCACGCTCGAAGGCATCGAAGCGCTCGAACAGTTGCGCGCGCTTGAACATGGGTACACCATTGTGGTCCGTACGGTGCCGTCCCATCCCGGGGCTGGCGTCGACACCATCGACGACCTGGAACGGGTGCGGGCCATCATTGAAAGCAGAAGACTATCAGGGTAAGCCTGCATCCCGACGCGCTGCGCCCTCTACTGCGATGCGGCATAATGCCTTGCTGACCAAAATATTCCTTCATGACATCAGGAGCTCTCATGCGTCTTATCCTGCTTGGCCCACCGGGCGCCGGTAAAGGCACGCAGGCTGCGTTCATTACGCAGCACTTCGGCATTCCGCAGATATCGACCGGCGACATGTTGCGTGCCGCGGTCAAGGCCGGGACGCCTCTGGGCATCGAGGCCAAGAAAATCATGGATGCGGGCGGCCTCGTGTCAGACGACCTCATCATTGGGCTGGTGCGCGACCGGCTCAAAGAGCCCGATTGTCAGCAAGGCTACCTGTTCGACGGATTTCCACGCACGATTCCGCAGGCCGATGCGCTCAAGAACGCCAGTGTGCGCCTGGATTTTGTGGTTGAAATCGCCGTGCCCGAAGCTGACATCATTGAGCGCATGAGCGGGCGCCGCGTGCACCCGGCCAGCGGGCGCAGCTATCACCTGCGTTTCAATCCGCCCAAGGTCGCCGAACAGGATGACGTGACCGGTGACCCACTGGTGCAGCGTGACGACGACAAAGAAGAAACCGTGCGTCACCGCCTGACCGTTTATCGCAACCAGACGCGCCCGCTGGTGGACTACTACTCATCCTGGGCCGGTGCCGACCTGCAGGCACCGCGCTACCGCAAAGTAGAAGGCGTCGGTTCGGTCGATGACATCCGGAACAAGATTTTCCAGGCGCTCGCCTGACCAGATGCCCGCCCACCCCGGGCGTTGACCCTTAGAACCCCAGTCATACTGAAATTATCATGGATATCGCAAATAAAGTTTTCATCGTGACCGGTGGTGCATCGGGTCTGGGTGCGGGCACCGCCCGCATGCTGGCCGCGCACGGTGCTCACGTGCTGCTGGCCGACTTGCAGGACGAGGCAGGCCAGGCGCTTGCCACGGAACTGGGACAACGATATCAGCATTGCAACGTCACGCAGGAACAAGATGCGCAAGACGCCGTCGCCGCAGCGCTCGAAATGGGCAAGCTGTTTGGCTTGGTGAACTGTGCGGGCGTCGCCCCGGCCGCCAGGACTGTTGGCAAAAATGGTGCACACGCCCTGGATTTGTTCCAAAAAGTAATCGGTATCAACCTGATCGGCACATTCAACATGATTCGCGTGGCCGCGCAAGCCATGAGCACCAATGATCCGGAACCAACCGGCGAGCGTGGTGTACTGATCAGCACTGCCTCGGTTGCGGCCTACGACGGGCAGATTGGCCAGGCCGCTTATGCTGCATCCAAGGCAGGCGTAGTCGGAATGACCCTCCCGGTCGCACGCGACTTGGCTCCGCTGGGCATTCGCTGCATGACCATTGCCCCCGGCATCTTTGGCACACCGATGATCTTCGGCATGCCGCAGCAGGTCCAGGACTCCCTTGCGGCCAGCATTCCCTTCCCGTCCAGACTCGGTCGCCCGGAAGACTACGCCAAGTTGGTGCATCAGATCATCACCAACGATATGCTCAACGGTGAAACGATACGTCTGGATGGTGCCATCCGCATGCCACCAAAATGAGTCTGATTCGTGCCGCCGCGACTGTCAGCAGCCTGACTCTGCTGTCGCGCGTCACGGGCCTGGTTCGCGACATCCTCATTGCCCGTGCCTTTGGCGCGGGTCCCCTGACCGATGCGTTCTGGGTTGCCTTCCGTATTCCGAACTTGCTTCGCAGGCTGTTTGCCGAAGGTGCGTTCGCACAGGCCTTCGTGCCTATCCTGGGCGAGGTGCGCAGCCGTCACGAAGACGCCGCGGTCAAAGCGCTGCTCGATCGCGTCGCGCTGACCCTCTTCCTGGTGCTGTGCCTGATTACCGTGCTCGGCATTCTGGGTGCTCCCTGGGTCGTGTACGCGATGGCAAGCGGGCTCTCTGAACCAGGACGCACACAGGAATACGACGCAGCGGTCTGGATGACACGCGTCATGTTTCCCTACATTATCTGCATGTCGCTGGTGGCCTTTGCCTCAGGGGTACTCAATACCTGGCGGCACTTTGCCGTGCCGGCCGCGACCCCTGTGCTGCTCAACCTGTCGATGATAGGCGCCAGCATCTGGCTCACACCGTTCTTTTCCCAACCTGTCTACGCTCTGGCAGCAGGCGTCATGGCGGGCGGCCTGGCGCAGTTGTCGGTGCAGTGGATGGCGCTGTCGCGCCTGGGCTTGCGTCCCAGGTTCTCGCTGCGTATCGGTGCGGCGCTCGGTGACCCGCTGGTGCGCCGCATCATGAAGCAGATGCTGCCAGCAACACTTGGTGTCTCGGTCGCCCAGATTTCCTTGCTCATCAACACCAACATCGCAACCTGGCTGGCTCCCGGCAGTGTCACCTGGCTGTCTTTTGCCGACCGACTGATGGAATTCCCGACCGCGCTGCTGGGTGTGGCGATCGGCACGGTGCTGCTACCCAGTCTGTCGCGGGCCAACGCCGAGCAGTCCAGTACGGACTACAGCAACTTACTGGACTGGGGCTTGCGCATGGTGCTGTTGCTCGGGCTTCCGGCAGCCCTGACCATGATCATGTTGTCCGACGCCCTGGTGGCCACGTTATTTCATTACGGTCGCTTCAACGCAGCCGACGTCGGGCAGACACATCTGGCTGTCATGGCCTATTCCGTTGGACTGATCGGATTGCTGGCAGTCAAGATCCTGGCACCCGGGTTTTACGCCAAACAAGATATCCGCACACCCGTCAAAATTGCCGTCGTGGTGCTGATCACCACGCAATTGCTGAACCTGGTCCTGGTGCCATGGCTTGCCCACGCGGGTCTGGCACTCGCGATCGGACTGGGGGCCTGCCTGAATGCGCTCGCTCTGCTGATTGGCTTGCGTCGCGCCGGCACCTATCGACCCGGGGCGGGCTGGGTCGGCTTCCTGGCCAGGCAGGTATTGGCCTTGCTGGTGATGTCCGGACCACTCTGGGTGGGCGCCACGCGCCTGGACTGGATCGCCCTGCAGTCGACACCCTGGCTGCGCGTCGGTTGGCTGGCGGGCGTGCTGGGCACGGCCGGATGCGCCTATCTGGCGGTACTTTGGCTACAGGGTTTGCGCCCGACCGACTTCACACGCACTAAAAAGCAAAATACAGTTGGCAATTCAGGCACTTAGTGCTAGAATCTTATGCTTTACAGAATTTAACTTTATAAAGATTTAGCAAAAACATGGCAAATACCGCCCAAGCACGCAAACGTGCACGCCAATCAGTTGAGCTGAACAAGCACAACTCAAGCCTGCGCTCAATGTTTCGTACCGCTATCAAGCGTGTGCGCACCGCTATCGAATCCGGCGACAAAGCCGTCGCTGCCCAAGTGTTGCAAAAAGCAACCAGCGTGATTGACAGCGTTGCTGACAAGAACATCATTCACAAGAACAAGGCTGCTCGCCACAAGAGCCGCCTGAATGCAGCCGTCAAGTCGTTGGCCTAAGAAATAAGAAAGCCTTCGACCCGGTTTGATCGTGTTGTGTGCGCCGCTTAAACGGCGTTGCTGACCGATATGTATGTGAAGTGGGCCCGACCTTCGAATCTTTTCATCGGTCGCCCGACCCAAGCAGCCCTGACAGGGCTGCTTTGTTTTGTCCAGAGCGATCACCATCATGACCAGACAACGCATTTTACAAATCGGTTCACTCACCGGCTCACCAACCGCTAACGCCGAACTTGCCGAGCGCTACGACGTCGTCAAGCTCTGGGAAACAGCTGATCCGCTGGCGTTTTTGCGTGATCACTGCCAGGACATTGAAGTCGTCACAACCTCTGCGGTGCATGGTTGTACCGCACAAGTGATCGCGGCGCTGCCTAAATTACGGGCAATCTGCAGCTGGGGTGTTGGCTACGATTCAATCGATATCGCGGCAGCGCAGGCACGTGGGGTGCTGGTCAGCAATACGCCTGACGTGCTCAATGACTGCGTGGCTGACCTCGCCTGGGGTCTGCTACTGGCCTGCTCACGTCGCATCGCCTGGGGTGACCGCTACGTGCGCACCAATCATTGGGAAAATAAAATCGGCAGCTTGCCCCTGGGCACGCGCGTCAGCGGCAAGAAGCTTGGCATTGTCGGCCTGGGGCGCATAGGCGAGGCCATCGCACGCCGTGGGGCAGGGTTTGACATGCAGGTGGCCTATCACAATCGCAGCCCGCGACCGGACGTTGCCTACCCCTACCACGCCTCACTGATCGACCTGGCTGCCTGGAGCGACTTCCTTGTGATTGCCACGGTTGGTGGTCCAAGCACGCGCAATCTGATCAACGAACCCGTGCTGCGCGCGCTGGGCCCGACCGGCATGGTGGTCAATATTGCGCGCGGCTCGGTGATTGACGAACCCGCCATGGTACGACTGCTGTCGGACGGATCGCTCGGGGCGGCCGCGCTTGATGTGTTTGCGCACGAACCTAAGGTGCCTGACGCGCTCAAGGAAATGAATAATGTTGTCCTGATGCCACACGTTGCCAGTGCAACCAACGAAACGCGTCGGGCAATGCTCGATACATTACTTGAAAATCTGGCATCGTTTTGTGCGACCAGCGCGGTGTTGAACCCGGTCACCACACACTGATCAGCGTCGCGGCGACTCGGGGGGCACATTGGCATGCGGCGGTTGCCCCGGATGCCCACCAAAAGTCGTCTTGAGCTTGTTATCACTGGCAAAATCCTCAACGAATTTCCACGCCAGTGGCTCAAGATCACGCAAACGCTCGTCGACGACCACGCAACGCACCCCACCGATATCAGTCGGAATCACGTAGGGGGAATAAGTCAGGTGACTGGAACGCATACCGCCTGCAGGACGATAAGGTGCCAGCACGCCCGCCAGCCGCTCGGCCCAGTCACTGGGTCGAAATTTGCTTCCGGTATCGGTTGCGCCGTAGATAATGAAGTAACGGACTTCTCGTGTCATGCAAAACCTGTGTCGCCGTTGCTGGGAGTCGTAAACTTCTGATTCACGATCCTGCCTCCAAGATTGTATATGATTGACGTTTTCCGCCTGAACGCGCACTTTCGCTCGTTGGGCATTCTGACCGTGGAGCCCGGTAATGACCTCAGCCCTTTCAAATACGTATTCCCGTTTGCCCGTTGCCTTCACACACGGCAAAGGTGTGTGGCTATGGGATGGCGAGGGTCGACGCTACCTAGACGGCCTGGCCGGCATCGGCGTGTCTTGCCTGGGTCATGGTCATCCCGGACTGGTCGCGGCGATCAGTGAACAGGCTGCCCGCGTCATTCACACGTCAAATATCTATGAAGTCCCACAGCAGGCTGCCCTGGCTGAACGCATTTGCGCTTTTTCCGGCATGACCGAAGTCGTCTTCGGCAACAGCGGCGCCGAGGCCAACGAAGCCGCGATCAAGCTGGCCAGACTGTACGGCTACAAAAAAGGCAACGACCTGCCAACCATTATCACGATGGAATCCTCGTGGCATGGCCGCACACTAGGCACCCTGGCAGCGACAGACAGTGACAAGGCCCGCAAGGGCTTTGGTCCCCTGCCCGAGGGCTTTATCAAAGTTGCCTATAACAACCTGGACGCCATCGTCGAGGCGGCCGAGCGTGAACCACGCGTCGTCGCCGTGTTGCTGGAAGTCCTTCAGGGCGAAGGCGGCATACGCCCCACCGACGTGTCATTCCTGCAAGCGTTGCGTGCTTTATGCGACGCACGTGGCTGGCTGCTGATGATCGACGAGGTTCAATCCGGAATTGGTCGCACGGGAAAATGGCTTGCCTACCAGTGGGCGGACATCCTGCCCGATGTCGTCGTGCTGGCCAAAGGCCTGGGCGGCGGTGTGCCCATCGGCGCGATCGGTGCACGCGGCCTGGCTGCGGGCGTCTTCGGTCCCGGCACACATGGCACGACCTTTGGCGGCAGCCCCCTGGTGTCTGCAGCCGGACTGGCGACGCTGACTGCCATCGAAGAAGAGAAACTGCTCGAAAACGCGGCCGTCGTGGGCGACTACCTCAAGGCTGGCTTCGCCTTTGCCTTGAAAGACACGCCAGGTGTGACCGAAATCCGTGGCCAGGGCCTGATGCTCGGCATCGAGCTTGAAAAGCCCTGCGCCGTACTCGTCATGCGTGCCCTGGACGCGGGCCTGCTGATCAACGTCACGCGCGACCGTGTGGTGCGACTGTTGCCCCCACTGATCCTCAGCAAAGACGAGGCCGACCAGATCATCGAGATTCTGGTGCCGCTGATCAAGACGTTTAACGCCGAACAGGCTTAATTTGAGTTAACCATGTCAAACGCCGTGCAACAAAATGCTCACTCTGGCTTGCTTCCTGCCGCTGCGCTCAGGCATTTCCTGCAGTTCAAGGATTTCAGTCGCGACGAAATTCTCTACGTGCTCGATCGTGCCCGCCTGATCAAGGAAAAGTTCAAACGTTACGAACCGCATCGTCCGCTGTATGACCGCACCCTGGCGATGGTGTTTGAAAAGGCCAGCACCCGCACGCGAGTTTCCTTTGAAGCCGGCATGTACCAGATGGGCGGTTCGGTCATACACCTGACCACGACTGATTCGCAACTTGGCCGGGCCGAGCCCATCGAGGACACCGCGCGCGTCGTCTCACGGATGGTCGACGTCGTCATGATCCGTACCTTTGAACAAACGCGCATTGAACGTTTCGCGTCACATTCGCGCGTTCCTGTGATTAACGGCCTCACCAACGAATTTCATCCGTGCCAGATTCTTGCCGACATACTGACCTTTATCGAACACAGGCAAGACATCGCCGGAAAAATCGTGACCTGGGTTGGCGACGCCAACAACATGGCCTACACCTGGCTACAAGCGGCTGAACTGCTCGGCTTCACACTTCATGTGTCGGCACCTGAGGGCTACCGGCTGGATCCGGCGCGCGTGGGATCCGTCGGCCCCGGGGTGCTCAAGGAATTTTCCGATCCACATGAGGCCTGCCGGGGTGCGCACCTGGTCACAACCGACGTCTGGACCAGTATGGGCTACGAGGCTGAGAACGAAGTCCGTCGCCAGGCATTTGCGCACTGGTGCGTTGATGCAGACATGATGGCGCAGGCAGCCACCGATGCCCTGTTCATGCATTGTCTGCCGGCACACCGCGGGGAAGAGGTATCGGGAGCGGTGATCGACGGCCCACAAAGCGTGGTGTGGGAAGAAGCTGAAAACCGGCTGCACGCACAAAAAGCCCTGCTGGAATTTCTACTCTTGGGACGACTGGACTGATACCCACGGCTTGCCACGCGAGGCGCCATGACGGCAAGTTTGTCGGTTGGCGTTCTTGCAAATCAAAGCGCTAAAATAGCCTATTGTTTCTTTTGCAGAGCCTTTCATGAGCGATATCAAAAAAGTCGTCCTTGCCTATTCGGGCGGGCTAGACACCTCAGTCATTCTCAAATGGCTACAGGACAATTATCAATGCGAAGTCGTCACCTTCACCGCTGACATTGGTCAGGGAGAGGAAGTCGAACCCGCGCGTGCCAAGGCTCTCAAGTTCGGAATCTTGCCAGAGCAGATCTACATTGAGGACTTGCGCGAGGAATTCGTGCGTGATTTCGTGTTCCCGATGTTTCGCTGCAATGCCGTATACGAAGGCGAATACCTGCTTGGCACGTCGATTGCCCGGCCGCTGATTGCCAAGCGCCAGATCGAAATCGCCCGCATGGTGGGCGCTGATGCGGTGTCGCACGGCGCAACCGGCAAAGGCAACGACCAGGTTCGTTTCGAGCTTGGCTACTATGCCCTCGAACCCGGGATCAAGGTCATCGCTCCCTGGCGTGAATGGGATCTGGTGTCGCGTCAAAAGCTGCTGGCCTACGCCGAGGCGGCCGGCATCGACATCGATATGAAACACAAGCAAGGTGGCGCGCCATACTCCATGGACGCAAATTTGCTGCACATCAGCTTTGAAGGTCGCCACCTCGAAGATCCCAAGGCCGAGGCCGAAGAAACCATGTGGCGCTGGACCGTATCGCCCGAAGCCGCACCGGACCAACCCGAATACCTTGAGGTTGAATTCGAACGCGGTGACGTGGTCGCCCTGAACGGCGTACGCCTGTCACCTGCCCAAGTCCTGACCAAGCTCAACGAACTTGGTGGCAAGCACGGCATTGGCCGCCTGGATCTGGTTGAAAACCGCTATGTCGGCATGAAATCACGTGGTTGCTACGAAACGCCTGGCGGGTCGATCTTGCTCAAGGCGCACAGGGCGATCGAATCCATCACGCTTGATCGTGAAGTCGCCCACCTGAAAGATGACCTGATGCCACGCTACGCGGCGCTGATTTATAGCGGTTACTGGTGGTCTCCCGAGCGCCGCGCCCTGCAGGCACTGATCGACACCACCCAGCAGGACGTCAATGGCTGGGTTCGTCTCAAGCTATACAAAGGCAACGTCTATACGGTCTCACGTGACTCTAAAGACACGCTGTTTGACCAGACCATCGCGACATTCGATGATGACGGCGGCGCCTACAACCAGGCCGATGCCGGAGGCTTTATCAAGCTCAACGCCTTGCGCCTGCGCATTGAGGCGCGCGCAGGCCGCAAATAGGGGCCCGCGCAAGGCTGCAAATAGGCTTTTTCCAGCAAGTAGACAGGGCACCCGAGGGTGCCCTGTCTACTTTTATCCGCGTCATACGCGGGTTCAGATCTCGATCTGCATGCCCATCTCAACCACACGATTGGGCGGGATCTTGAAGAATCGCGTACTGCGGGTGGCGCTTCGGGCCATAAAGGCAAACAGGCTGCGGCGAAGCGACTGAAGCGTTCCTTGCTTGACCACCACAATCGTCTGACGTGACAGGAAATAGGACGTGAGCATCGGCTCGAGGTTGACCTCAGGATGCGCGCGCGCAAGAAATTCAAGCGCTTGTGGCACATCGGGTTCGTCCTTGAAGCCATAATTCGCCGACGCCTGCCAGCTCGACTCGCTGAGCTGCTTCCAGGAGAACCGTTCAGACTCTGGCACATGCGGCACGTCGGCCACATCGACATGCAGGAACACGACCTGCTTATGCAGGACCTTATTGTGCTTGAGGTTATGCAATAGTGCCGAGGGCACCACACCGACAGATTCCGTCATGAAGATGGCGGTGCCATCCACCCGTGCTGGTGGATATTTCTCAAGCAGGGCCATAAATTCGGCGAGTTGCTGTTTGTCGCGAACCTGCATTTCGTAGAGCAAGGCACGACCATTGCGCCACGTCATCATGATGGAGAAAATAATCAGACCCACCAGCAGCGGCATCCATCCACCCTCGTGGAGTTTGATCGAGTTGGCCGAGAAGAACAGGATGTCGATCAGCAGCAAGATACTGAGCGCCACGCGCCACATGGCTTTCATGAAGCCAGAACAGTCCCGCAGCAACACCTCGAAGGCGAGAATAGTCGTGACCAGCATGGTGCCCGTCACCGCGAAGCCGTAGGCAAAGGCCAGGTCGTCAGACTTGCGAAAAATCAGTACCAGCGCCACGACCGCGATCAGCAGCATGGAATTGACGCGTGGCATATAAATCTGGCCTTCTTCACGTTCAGACGTATGCAGAATTTCCATGCGGGGCCAAAAACCAAGCTGCACAGCCTGGCGGGTGACCGAGAAGGCGCCAGAAATCACGGCCTGCGAAGCAATCACCGTCGCCGCACCAGCCAGGATCACCAGTGGAATCAGTGCCCATTCAGGTGCCATCAGGAAAAATGGGTTCTTGATGGCCGTGGGATCGCGCAACAGCAAGGCACCCTGGCCGAAATAGCAGAGCGTCAGCGCCGGCAGGACCAGCACAAACCAGGCACGACGAATCGCCGAGCGACCAAAGTGACCCATGTCGGCGTAAAGTGCCTCGGCACCCGTCAGCGCCAGGACTACGGCCCCCAGCAACAAATACGTCTGCAGCGGAAAGTCACTTGCAAGACGCCAGGCCCAGACAGGATTGAGCGCATAGAGAACCGACGGTGTCTGGGAAATCTGCCAGATGCCCATCGCTCCCAGGCACAGGAACCAGAACACCATGATCGGACCAAACAACTTGCCCACGACTGCGGTGCCACGCGACTGAATTGAAAATAGTCCGACCAGGATGACGATCGCGAGCGGAACAATCCAGTGTTCGAACTTGTCCGACACGACGCTGATCCCTTCGACCGCAGACAACACGGAAATCGCCGGTGTAATCATACTGTCGCCATAAAACAACGCCGTCCCGAAGGTACCCAGCGCAATCAGGATGGTCTTTTGTCTGGCGCTGCGCCCCCGGATTGCCAACTCAAGCAGTGCCATCGTGCCACCCTCGCCCTTGTTGTCGGCACGCAGGATGAACATGATGTACTTGAGCGACACCACCATCATGAGCATCCAGAACAGGATGGACAACACCCCGAGCACGTGGTCATGGGTAAAGTGCGCATAGCCCTCCAGGCACGCCCTGAGGGTGTACAGGGGGCTCGTACCAATATCGCCATAAACAACGCCCAGTGCCCCGATGATGAGGGCTGAGCGAGGGGTAACGGCAGGCGATGTACTGGAAGAATTAGCGGAGGACATTAAACTGTTCAAACCGTGAAAGTTGCGCCCCTTTTCTGGGACCTGGAAACACCACTGTCAGCCTTGTGCCTTCAACCTGAGGGCGACTGACAAGATTCCACCAGGCACCATGCGCGCGGGCGATTTCGCGAACGATGGCCAATCCGAGACCTGAACCACCGGCTATGGCCTGCGTTGAGCGATAAAAAGCTTCGAATACGAGACCCTGCTCTTGAGGGCTGATCCCGCATCCATCATCTTCGACAGCCAGTGTAGGAGGGGTACGACTAACCTGCAAGCGAATACGCGTTGCCAAGTCAGCATAACGCAGCGCGTTGTCAATCAGGTTACCGAGCAACTCATCGAGTAGTAGCGGATCGCCGTCTATCCAGACCGGATCTTCCGGCGCGTCAAGTTGCAGATCAATCTGCGCCGCGCGAGCGCGCGCCAGCCACTCTGCACCGCACGTGCGAACCCATTCACAGAGGTCGAGACGAACAAAATTGTCTTGCGGGCGAGCTTCGGGATCGAGGCGGGCAAGGATCAGCAACTGCTTGCCCAGACGGATCATGCGATCCGTGGCCGTCTTGATGCGTTCGGCACGTTCACGAATGTCGGGCGTAAGATCTTTGGCCAGCATCAGCTCGGACTCAAGTTTGAGCCCCGCCAGCGGTGTGCGCAACTGGTGGGCCGCATGGCCCACAAAACGCCGCTGGGCCGCGAACGAATCATCCAGCCGGGTCAGCAGGTCGTTGGTATGGCGCACCAGCGCGCTCAGTTCGCACGGCACGCCCTCAACCTGGACACGCCTCAGGTCATCGGCCGAACGCAACGCGATCTCGTCCGATAACTGATTGACGCCAGACATGCCGGAACGTACGCCCTGCACCACCACCCAGGCGAACAGCACCACCATCAGCAGCTGGCCGACAACCATGAGCCAGAAGATGTCTTCGAGTTCCCAGTCGGCCATTTCAAGCTTGTGGGTAATCACCCACGTTGCCAGCAGGTCAACCACAGCAAGCGTCAGGATGGGTGGCAATAGCCGGACAAACAGGTGCCGGGCAAGCGACCCGGCAGGCAGATAGGATGACGCAAGATCAAAGGGCTTCCTGGACGACATGGGTGGATTGCCCGGGGCCAGGAATCGGCGCGATACCCGCCGATACCCTGGCACTTATGCCGGGGCGACCTCCAGATCGAGCAGGTATCCAAACCCGCGTACTGTCTGGATGGCGGTGCCGCTTCCTTCGAGTCGCTTGCGCAGACGATAGATGTAGACCTCGACCGCGTTCTCGCTGAAATCGGCATCAAGGGCCGAAAGACCGTAGACGATCTGCTGCTTGGTGACGACCTTGCCGGCCCGGCTCATCAGCATTTCAAGGACCGAAAGCTCGCGCACCGATAACGTCAGGCGTTGCCCGCTGGCCCGTAGTTCGCGGTGTACCGTGTCAAAAGTCAGTGGACCGAACTCGATGACCGAATGCGCCAGGCCCAGATGCCTGCGGGCAACGGCTCGCACGCGGGCAGCCAGCTCCACCAGTTCAAAGGGTTTAGTCAGGTAATCATCCGCACCGGCATCCAGGCCGGCGACGCGATCCTGCAAACCATCACGCGCGGTCAGCACCAGGACCGGAATGGCATGGCCCTGCTGACGGATGGTCTTGAGAAGCTGCAAGCCGTCCATGACCGGCAGGTTCAGATCCAGCACCATCAAGTCATAGGTGTGATTCGACACGGCGTACAGACCGCGCTGACCATCGGCCAGCCAGTCTGTCGCATAACCCTGATCGGTCAGGAACTCTTGGAGTGCCCGACCCAGAGTCGCATCATCTTCAATTACAAGTACTCGCATGCGTCAGATTTTACTCTCGAAGGTGATTCAGTTTTTGAGTACGAAATCAAAAGGGATATCGGCCAACGCGTCGTAGGCGTGACCGTTCTCGGCATACGGCCTGAATTTCGTGCGCCGCACGGCATCCAGGGCAGCCTGGTCCAGCGAGTCAACACCTGAGGTCTTGAGTACATCGGCGCTGGTAATCTGTCCGGCTGAGCTGATCAGCACGCGCACGACCACCTGCCCCTGCTGCCGGCGACCCTTGGCGCGCGGCGGGTACACCGCATTCGGTGGCCCGCCCAGATAGTCCAGATGCGTCACGCGGCGGGGGCCCGCGGAGACCTGCCCGGTGCCCTCTGCACCGGCCTGGGTCCATCCTTGTGGCACACCCGGTGGTGTCGCGCGCTCCGAGGCACGTGGTTCAGCGCGTGCCGCGGCCTGCTGCGGGTCGACAGGCGGTTTGGCCGGACCCGGATGGACGGGCGGCGGCTGACGTGGACGGGGGGCTGCGGGCACCACGGCAGATGACGGGGCTTGAATCGGCGCGCCAGCAAGCGGCTCGGCCAGCGTGTCGACCGGGTCGTCCAACGCGATATCTACAAGCTTGTCGACGATGGCCTGCGCGCGTTGTGGCGCAGTGACTGTGGTGTCGGAGCCTGAAGGATTTTCTGCGGCCAGCGAGACACTTGGGGCTGAAGTTGCCGCGCCCCCGGGCGCTGCGTCAGACACCTCGGCCCGATCTTCGACCAGAATCACCATGATGGGGGAGTCAGCCGGGGTATGGCTCAGGTCGAAACGTGCGCTGAGCATCCACCAGCCAAGCAGGCCATGCACCAGGCAAACACCAACAAAAATGGCAATGCTCTTGCGGCAAGATGACCGGATTGTGCTGCTCGGGGGGGACTCGGTGCGCATGGCGTAAAGGTGTTCCGTCAATGAGCAACCACGTTTAGCAACCATAGGCGGCAACCATCTCTGGAAACCACGACTTCGGTAAAGGTCGGGATCTTACCCGACTGGCCTGGCAATCTGCGCCACGACCGACTGCGACCTCAGGCGTTTTCTGGTGGGTCGTGACGGGCTCGAACCGCCGACATCCTCCGTGTAAGGGAGGCGCTCTACCAACTGAGCTAACGACCCAGAAAAATCACTTGACCTTCTGCAACATTCAATGCGGTGCGATCGCAGGAAAAGGTAGACCTTCAACACGCACGTGACAAATAAAAACAACCGCTACAAATGCAATGCGGTTCGCATTATAGCGAACCGCATCTGTTTGGCAACTGAACAGGCGCGATTAGTTCACGGCGTCTTTCAGAGCCTTGCCCGGACGGAACTTGGGCACTTTGGCTTTCTTAATTTTGATGGCTTCGCCAGTACGCGGGTTGCGGCCCGTACGCGCTGCGCGTGCGGTCACAGCAAAGGTTCCGAAGCCGACCAGCGTGACAGTGCCGCCCTTTTTAAGGGTTGCCTTGACAGCGGCGATCATCGCGTCAAGCGAGCGACCCGCAGCTGCCTTGGAGATGTCAGCCTTGGTGGCGATGTGGTCGATCAGTTCGGTCTTGTTCATTTCAGGAGTACCCCTCATGGTGTTTAAAAAAGCCGGATGCCTTGAGCAACCGTGCAGATCATTTATTCGTGACGAGAATTTCATCCTCATCGCAGGGCTCAATTAAGCCCTTAGATCCGGCGGCTGTCAAGAAAAAAACATCGTAGAACCCGCAGTATCCCTGCCTGTAAGAGATTTGTCGCTTTTTTTTTGCGCTAAATCAAACGGTATTGGCAAATCAAACAATGTGAGTTAAAAGCGCGATGCAATCAATTAGCGAGGCACCATGCAAGCGTCGAGTGCCTGCGAAAAATCTCCGATCAAATCCTGGATTTCCTCGATGCCAACCGACACCCGGATCAGGCTGTCGGCGATCCCCATCTGGGCACGCAGCGCCGGACCCATTTCGTAATAAATGGTGTGCGCGGCCGGCAAGGCGAGCGTTCGGGTGTCTCCGACGTGCGTGGCCAGAATCACGACATCGAGTTTATTCAGGAAGTCAAAGCAATCGATTCCCGGCGCCAGCTCGACGCCCAGCAGCATGCTGTAGCGTGCGCTGAACAAATGTTTCGCACGCGCATGTTGCGGATGATCGGGCAGCCCGGGGTACGATACGCGCGCCACCCCAGGGTGTTGCGCAAGGAAGTCGGCAAGCGCCATGGCGTTGCTGCAAATCTTTTCCATGCGCAGGGACAAGGTTTCGGCACCCACCGCAATACGGTGAGCCGCGTCGGCCGCAAGCGTGGCACCCATATCACGCAGACCTTTTTTCTTGATCTGGGTCAGGCCCCACCCGGCCACGGGTCCCTTTTTGTACACCGCCAGGATATTCGGATAATGCGCCCAATCATATTCGCCAGTGTCCGTCAACGAACCGCCGAGCGCATGCGCATGCCCGCCGATATGCTTGGACAATGAGTTCATGACAATCGACGCGCCCACGGTACGCGGCTGGAACAGCCAGGGCGAGGTCAGGGTGTTGTCCACCACATAGACAAGGTTGCGGGCGCGACACAAGGCGCCAATGCCCTCCAGGTCAGCGACCTGCGTACCGGGGTTGGCAATGGTTTCCGTGAACACCATG
>CAIJKV010000118.1 GCA_903821335.1 uncultured beta proteobacterium | reverse complement strand
TGTCGCCGTTTCGGTTCATCCCCAGTACGCGCTCGGGGATTTCCCAGATAATCAGCTTAGGCGGGGTTTGCTTGAACGACGGGCCGTTCAGGTAGGCCTTGATTGACCCGGCAAAATCGCCGCCTTCCTTGCCAAAATTCGCGACCTTGGTGCCCAGGTCGAAATCGAGGAACGGCGCAAAATTCGAGGTCGTTGAAAACGACGTCCCGACCAGCACGATATTTGGCAAATTGTCGTCACCAAAAAGATCGCTATCGTCCTGCTCCTGGGCCAGAGTAGGTGTCGTTGAAGGTGACGTCGAAGATGTCGTTGAAGATATCGCTGTTGATGAAGATGTCGCTGTTGATGAAGATGTCGCTGTTGATGCAGATGACGATGCCGATGTGGCTATTGATGCAGATGACGATGCCGCTGTAGCTGTTGATGCAGATGCCGCCACACCCGCCGGTTCAACCACCTTGGCTTCAAACGTGGTGCGTTGTACCGCTTCCGGTGTCGGTTGCAGTGCCAGCGGCAAGCCGTCGATCCCTGCCAGACGCACCAGGTCACCCGGTCGTTGCACCCGCGTCTGGGTCGCAATCACCGTTTGCACTGAGGGCGAAGGCGTCATCCCCAGCGCGCGCACCTGCTGCGCGACCACCTTGGCCGCTGCCGCCGCACCCTCTTCGCCCCAATGGGTATCCGTACGCAAGAACGCCGTCGCACCGGTCGCACCCTTGACTGCGGCCAGCGCTGGCGTCAGGTCAACCGCCCTGACCCCGCCTGCAGTCAGCGTGCCCACCCAGTCCGTGACACGACTGGCAAACCCCGGTGAACGATGCAGCGCTCCGATCCGGTCTGCCTCAATGCGCGACTTGTCCGGCACGACCGCCACCAGCAGCGCGATCCCGCGCGCGGCCAACCGCTTGTTGAGCGCGATGACCTCCTCCGCGCGTGACGCCGCGCTGGCGCCAGCCTTGGCGTGGGGCGTGAACTCATCGGCTAAAAACAACCAGTCACGCTCACCCTCCCGCACCCGACCACCGAGATCGCGGGTCACCAGCCAGCTGGCCTCGCGCTCAATCCTGGCAGACAGCTTGGGCACCGGCGCGTTTGAGATGGCCAGCGCAATATCTTCCATGGACTCGCCATGCATGAAACCGGACCAACTGGGCGTGCGCGCGAACAAATTGAGCTTGCCCGTGGCGATCACATAACCATTGGTCAGCAGGCCCGCCACCATGAACAGCAGGAAACACGGCCCTACCCACTTGCTGGTCACCCGTTCGACCCGTGACACCACCCGCAGTGGTGGCCCGGCCGGCATATGCGGTGCCTCAGGGACAGGCGTCGTTGGGGTGTTGGGCGTTTGCATCAGAATTGAAAATACAAGAATGGCACTGCGCCACGACTGGCGATCAGGGCGAACGACAGCAAGAAAGCAAACAGCGGCCAGAACCCTAGCACGGTCAGGACCGGCGCGGGCACCAGCTTGTCGATCCGGGGTTGCATGGCCGGCACGATCACCGACGCGACACCCAGCGCCACCGCCAGCCAGTGAGACGGACGCAGCATCGTCAGCATCGTCTCACTGTACTGCATCGTGTGCAGGCCAAACTGCCCGGCATACATATCCAGCGCAGCGTCAAACGTATGCGCCCGAAACGTCGTCCAGGCCAGGAAAACAAACAACAACGTCGCAATGCGCGACACGAACAC
>CAIJKV010000117.1 GCA_903821335.1 uncultured beta proteobacterium | reverse complement strand
TGGGTCGTGTCAAGCGCCACGATGCGGCCCCGGTTGAGCATGGCAATGCGTGAACACAAGGTTTCGGCCTCTTCGAGGTAGTGGGTGGTCAGCAAGATGGTGTGGCCAGCGCGATTCAGCTTTGAAATGAATTCCCAGAGGCTGCGGCGCAGGTCAACATCGACACCGGCAGTGGGCTCGTCGAGCACGATCACGGGCGGGCGGTGCACCAGGGCCTGCGCGACCAGTACCCTGCGTTTCATGCCGCCCGACAGTGCGCGCATATTCACATCGGCTTTCTCGGTCAGGCCGACATTTGCGAGTATTTCATCGATCCAGTCGTCATTATTTCGTAAACCGAAATAGCCGGACTGGATGCGCAAGGTTTCGCGAACGCTGAAGAAGGGATCGTAGACCAGCTCCTGGGGCACCACGCCGAGCGAGCGGCGAGCCGTCTTGTAGTCGGTCAGGACATCGTGGCCACACACTTTGGCCACACCACGGGTGGCGCGCGTCAGGCCCGCCAGAATCGAAATCATGGTGGTTTTGCCGGCACCGTTGGGGCCGAGCAAGGCGAAAAACTCACCGTGGTCGACCATCAGCGAGACATCGTCGAGCGCCTGGAAGCCCGGGCCCGCCGCACCCTGGAATAAAGACTTCCAGCGACTTGAGCGGGGCGGGTAGATTTTTGAAACGTGTTCGAAGGAAACAGCGGACATGAATTATTTGTTTCGCGTGTTGAGGGCCAGGATCAGGCCATCGATGCCATTCTCGTTAATCTGCTGCGAGAACTGGTTGCGGTAATTCTCGATCAACCACACGTTTTCAACGTTGACATCATAAATTCGCCAGCCGTCGGGTGTTTTTTCCATGCGGTAATCGAGTTGTGTGGGCTCACTGTTGGCGTTGCGAAACAGTTGGGTGCGCACGACCACGTCCTCGGCGTTGGGATCGCCGCGAAACGGCAGAACCTTGTTGGAGGTGGTGTTTTCGACGCGGGTAAACGCACCGCTATAGGTGCGCAACAGCGTGCCACGAAACGCGTTGGCGAGCGCGGTGCGCTGCTCGGGCGTGGCGTCGCGCCAATGCCTGCCTGACGCCAGTCGGGTCATTTTCTGGAAGTTCACGTAAGAGGTGACGAACTTGTCGACGATCTCGCTGATACGAACCATGTCCCCCATCTTGATCGACGGGTCGTTCTTGATCTGGTTCAACGTGCTGTCAACCACCTGTTCAATGAAAGCGTTCGGTGTGGTCGGGGGTGCCGTCTGGGCCACGGCGGGCCCCGCCAGCATGACGCCTGAGGCAACTAGCGCGCTCTGCAAGAGTCGCTTGATGCCGGCAAACAAGGATGATATTGGGCTGTGCATGGTGCTGCCTATTTTTTTGGAGTGAGTCCCAGTGCAGCTTTGTCTGCCTGGGCATCTTCGAAGTCTTCGTACTCGGGCAGTTTTTCGGCTGCCGCGTTCTCGCCCCGTACCTGGGCTTTGCGGCGCTGCAGGTAAGCGTCGCGAATGAAACTGTAGGGATCCAGCGCGGTGCGGTCAACGGTCTCGGTGACATCAAGCAGTGCCTCGCGGCGTTCAACGACCTGCAGCCCATAAGTCGAATTGCGCAGATTCACGTTCTGGATCAACCCGCCGAACTCAACCTGGCCGACATACAGGTCAACGCCCCTGCCGACACCGTCGCGTACCGAGCTTGAGCCGATGATGGGCAGGACGATGTAAGGACCGGACCCGATCCCCCACACACCCAGCGTGACACCGAAATCATTCGGAATACGTTTGGCGCCCGTCGTGCTGGCGAGATCAAGACAACCGCCCAACCCTGCAGTGGTGTTGAGCAGCACACGCCCCATGGTGTTGAGCGCGTCTTCCTGCCGGCCTTGCATGAAACTGTTCAGACCCGACCAGACATCGCCCAGGTTCAGGAAAATATTGTTGATACACGTACGCACGGGCTGGGGGGTGATGAACCTGTAAGCCTCGGCCACAGGTGTCAGGATCGCGCGATCGATCGTATCGTTAAAGTTATAGATCGCCCGGTTTGAAGACTCAAGCGGGTCAATATCGCTGGGCTGGCCGGTCGAGCGCGTGGCGCAGCCTGCCATGGTCATGACCATGGCCATGACGGCTGCAATGCTCAATACCCTGCAAAATTGAACGATTTTCATTGGTTTTTGCTATCGCGGGGCAGCGGGGGCGGTGAAGCTACTGCAGGGGTGGCCGTGGTGGCGCCCGCACCCTGCTTGTCTGCGGAACTGAAAAGGAATTTACTTATCAGGCTTTCAAGCACGACGGCGCTTTGCGTGTAGCGAATCACGCTTCCGCCGACAAGGTTCTTGTCTTCGCCGCCCGCCTCAAGGCCGATGTATTGCTCACCAAGCAGACCCGAGGTGAGTATCTTTGCCGATGAATCAATCGGAAAATCGTAACCTTTTTCCATATTCATTGTCACGACCGCCTGGAAGGACTTGTCGTCAAAGGCAATTTTCCCCACGCGTCCGACCACTACACCGGCGCTTTTGACCGGTGCGCGCACTTTCAGGCCGCCGATGTTGTCGAACTTGGCCGACAACGAATAAGTCGTGGCAAAGGAAAAGGTGCTGAGGTTGCCTGCCTGCAGTGCCAGGAACACCAGGGCAATGGCACCGAGCAGAACAAAAAGCCCCACCCACCAATCTGTTCTTTCATTGGACATCGTTGTGACTCCGGTATTAGTGGCTGAACATCAGGGCGGTCAGCAGGAAATCGAGGGCCAGCACAGTCAGGGAACCGGCCACGACCGTTCGGGTGGTGGCGCGCGCCACCCCTTCGGGTGTCGGCCTGGCCTGCCAGCCCTCGTACAGGGCGATCAGGGTGACGGCAATGCCGAATACAACGCTTTTGACGACGCCGTTGGCAACGTCTTTCCAGACATCGACGCCGGCCTGCATCTGTGACCAGAACGCACCGCTGTCGATGCCAATGAGCAGGACGCCGACCACCCAGCCCCCCAGGATGCCGACCGCGGAAAACACGGCAGCAAGCACGGGCATGGCGATGACGCCGCCCCAGAAGCGCGGCACCAGCACACGCCGGATGGGATCGACTGCCATGACTTCCATGGCGGACAGTTGTTCCCCGGCCTTCATCA
>CAIJKV010000116.1 GCA_903821335.1 uncultured beta proteobacterium | reverse complement strand
TGCGCGCAAGGCCGCCACAGCATGATTTTCGGCCGCCTGTGACAGGTTCATCAGCAACATGCCGAAGGCCATCAACTGACTGGTTTTCAAATCCAGCGCGTCTGGCTCGAGCAGTTGCGCACGCAGCGTCTCGACGCCCAGCGTCATTTTGGCAGCCGTGTTGGCGCCCAGCGCGATGCGGGCATGAATGCGGTCAGGCACAAAGCCGAGCACCTGTTTGTAGTTGGCCTCAAGCGCTGTGATCATTTCGTCGGGCAGCATCAGGTTTTTCCTTTGAATGGCGCAAAGCCATAGAGTCGTTCCGGATTGGTGACGAACAGCTTTTGCCTGGTCTCGTCATTCGGGATCCAGGTTTCCAGCAGGTCGAGCAGGTCGATGTCGTTGGGCATGTTCTTGTGTATGCCGGGATGTGGCCAGTTTGTGCCCCACACACAGCGATCCGCATGGTGGCTCAGCAGTGCCAGGGCCAAGGGCTGCATGTCAGGGTAGTCGGGTGCGCCCTGGGCAGGTATGGGTGCGTCCGACATTCGGTACCAGCTTGAAATCTTGACCCAGGTATCGGGCTTTTTTTCCAGCAGCCGACGAATGACGGCAAATTGCGCCGAGTCGACGCCAACGTTGCCGCGCACTCTGCCCAAATGATCAAAGACCAGTCCGACCGGGCAGTCCATCAGGCGTTGCTCAAGCCCGATCCAGTCGGCACCGTTGAGAATGTTGATTTCAATGTGCCAGCCGACGTCCGCAATGAGTCGGGCGATGGCTTCCAGGTCACGGGTGGTCGCCCCGTTGGGGTACTGGTCCATCAGCCGCGCCGCCCGAAAGCCCGCGTCGTGCAGGCGGCGGATGTGCGCTTTGCTGGTATCCGGGGAAATCGCAGCCACGCCACGAAACCGGTCCGGATCTGTCTGGATGAAGTCTTCGGTGATGGCGTTGTCAAAACTGTAGACCGACCCGTGCACCTGCACGCCGCGGTCAACGCCCATGATCCTGTGCATGTTCAGCCACGATTCCCGTGTGCATACCGGAGGTGTGTATTTGCGATCCGGGTCCATGGGGTAGCGGTCAAACTGGTCGAAAATATGGGCGTGGCAATCAATGGTGCCCGCAGGGACCTGGCGTTTGGGTGCGCGTAAATCCAGGATGGGGGGAAGTGGCTGGCTGTTCATGGGGCGATTCGCAAAGTATGGGGTTGAGGGCTATTCATTGATCACGATATTGGCGGCTTTGCCGATGGCACGCGAATTCGCAAAATCCAGATTCACGTACTGCTGGAAGGCGGAACGGTCAAGCGTGAGGATGTCCACGCCCAAGTTGGCAAAGCGCTCTTTGACGCCCGGCTGAGTCAGTGCCTGCTTGAGTGCAGCGGTCAACTTGTCGAGCACGGGTTGCGAGATGCCGGTGGGGCCAAAAATCCCCGTATAGGTCACCATGTCAAAGCCATGGACGCCCAGTTCCTCAAAAGTGGGCACGTTGGGCAGTAACGGTGAGCGGACGTTTCCGGTTTGGGCAATGGGCACGATAGTGCCGTTGCGGATGTGTGCGATCGAGGCCGTCAACTGATCCATCATGGTTTCAATCTGGCCACCCACCAGGTCATTGAGAGCGGGGCCGCTGCCTTTGTAGGGGATGTGGTTCAGCTTCATGCCGGTCTTGTAGGCCAGCAATTCCAGTGCCAGGTGCTGGCTCGAGCCATTTCCGGCTGAACCGATCGAGATCGGTTGTTTGCCATTTTTCGATTGCGCGACCAAGTCGGCATAGGACTTGATCGTGCCTTTGGCCGAGGCGGTCAGCACCATGGGCACAGAATGAATCGGCCCGATGGCCACGAGCTCGGTGGTGGGGTCGTAGGGGGCTGTCCTGGCCAGCGCCGGACCCACGGAAATCGATCCACTCGAGCCCAGCATGAGCGTGTAGCCGTCTGGCGCTGCCTTGACAACGCCCGTGGTGCCGATAAACCCCCCTGCGCCAGGCTTGTTTTCAACCACGACCTGCTGCCCGAGAATGTCGGACAATGCTGGTGCAACGGCGCGCGCAGTGATGTCGACATTTCCGCCTGGCGCCCAGGGAACCACCAGTTTGATTGGCTGCCTGGGGAAATCCTGGGCGCTAGCCGGCCAGCAAAAGCTGAGCGTGCAAAGGGCCAGTGTGGCCAGTATTCTTGGGCGAGTCATGACGGTCTCCGGTCGGCATCGCGTCAAGGCGCGCCGTTGTGATTTTGATGGTGAAGGCTATTTCCAATGCGCACGCGTGGCAAGTGGTTTGTGCGCCGCCCCTGTGATAACGTGACAGCAGGGACACATTAATCAGGAGAGGGGAACATCATGGTGAACATGGAGCTCGACGCCCAGGCCATACTGACGCTGTCTGGCATCTCGACGGCGACACTGACGACCTTGCTGCTCAAGAAGGGCTTGCGCAACGTCTGGATGCGCGGCACGCGTCCGATCCGCAGCGGTCAGCCCAGGTTGGTGGCGCGCGCCTTTACGCTGCGTTTCGTCCCGGCACGCGAGGACCTCGCCACGCCAGCGTCCTGGGCCTCGCCCATCTCCACGCGCGCAGCCATCGAAGATATGCCTGAAGGATGCATCGCGGTCGTCGACTCGATGGGTGTGCAGGACGCCGGTATTTTTGGTGACATTCTGTGTGCACGGATGGCGAAGAAAAAGGTCGCAGGCCTGGTGACTGACGGTGTCGTGCGTGATATGGCCGGTGTCCTGGGAACGGGGCTGCCGGTCTGGTGTTCCGGTGCGGCGGCGCCTCCATCCGTTGCGGGACTCACGTTTGTCGACTGGCAGCAACCAATCGGTTGTGGCGGCGTGGCGGTGTTTCCCGGGGACGTGGTGGTGGTCGACGATGACGGCGCCGTGCTGATTCCGGCGGCGCTGCTCGACGAAATCCTGGTCCTGGCCCCTGCACAGGAAGAGTTGGAAAACTGGATCATGACCCAGGTACAGCTTGGGCAGGCGCTGCCTGGACTGTATCCACCCAACGCCGAAAATCTTGCACGCTACAAAGCGGATACTGGCAAATAGGCGCAGTGGGCACCGCTACCCGCCAGATTCAAGGCTTGACGGGTGGCCCACGCTGGGTGCGCTGATGACTGGGGTGCCGGTTTTGTGTCGTCAGGCGTTGCGGGTGAATTGCTGCCTGACAAACAGCACGGTGGTAAAAATCACGATCACGATCCCGATCATTTGAAATGGCTCGGCTTGGGCAAAATCGATTTGCGAGGTGGCCAGCATGGTCATGCACAACAGCGCCCCGCAAGAGAGCACCCGCAACAACCATGAGCGCGGCTCGAGCAAGGACGCTGGCAGGCGACTCACCCATTGCGCCCCAAGCACGCCGCTGAACAGTCCGATAGCCGAACCGGCCATCACGTCCGCAGGCCAGTGCGCGCCCACCGCTACACGGGCGACCCCGGCCAGGGTAGCCAGCAGGAACAACCACAGGTAGGGTTTTCTGCGTGCCGGTGGGATGCTGAAATAAAAGGCGGCCGCCAGCGAAAACGCCGTGAGGGTATGACCCGAGGGCATCGACATCGCCGTGAGCGGCTTGCCAAGGATATGAAAGGTTGTGATGTCCAGCACACCCGCCGGGCGTGGTAACTCA
>CAIJKV010000115.1 GCA_903821335.1 uncultured beta proteobacterium | reverse complement strand
TAATTTGTCAGCCCAATCACGGCGTAAAGTGCTGTCGGCTACGCCAACGTCAGTGCGCGCGATACGCGCCAGGGCAAGCGCCACAATCGTATTGCGTGAAGCAGAGCGTTGGCCACCGGTCTGGCCGATCAGCCACTTCACAGGCTCTTTCATCATGGCATCGTAGGCCGTCAGGTCGCCCTGATCAAAGGCATAGGCGGCAAAGCGGCGCGCATCCGGCACCTTGTTGTTTTCGATCGCGTCTTGCAGATAGGGGACCAATTCAGCTGTACCCAACACACGATCGGCCACCAGCTGGTCAAACAGTTTCCAACAGGCCCCGCCCGGGCCAAATACTTTCGTCGCGGCCGCCACCGTGGCACGCTGGCCAAGCATGTGACTGGCCTCGAGTTGCGCGCATTGAATCTGGTTGTTGGTGTTTTGCACGACGCCGAGATCACGCACGGTAATAAAGTCGCCCGACCTTGCCGCCACCAGAAGCCAGTCAGCGCGTAACCTGTCGGCCAGGTACGAACCAGCATTCTTTTGCATGAACGCCTCGAGTGCCTGGCTCGTCGCCGGCGAGCGCGAGGATCCCAACTGAACACGCAGGTTCCAGTATTCCGGGTAGATGGCCAGGATGTCACCCTGGGCCTGAGGCACCAGGGCCGCAAGCTGCGGCCACTGCTTATTTGTCATGGCGTCTCGCGCCACGGCTACTGCACGGGCAGCGGGCGTCGAGTCTGGCGCGGCAATCGACGGCCCAGGCGGTAAGGCGTTGCCCCCCTCTGAACGGGAGGAGACCACCGGGGTGCCCACATCAGGCATGCCATCGGGCAACCGTGGCGGCGTTTGCGAACCCGACGCGAAAGAAGTCGCCGAAGGCAGGGCAGAGGCGGGGGTGCCCGCCTGAGGCGTCACTGACCCGTCAGCCTGGATCTTGAAACGCGCGGGCCCGGTGGGTTCCGGGTCAGCCGGCGTGGTTTGCGCGCTGACCGTTGCGATCAGCAGCAAACCAGCTGCAAGCAGCGGCATGGCGCGTCGGGCGCGCAGGGCTGTTGGCACACAGGCTATAAAATTCTGATACTTTGTTCTGGCACGCATGAAACTTCCCATCACCACATCCGTCAGCACCGTTGCGACATATGTCAAAGAATAACGCAGACCTGCTCCGCACGCGCCTGCGCGCCGGGCGTCGCGCGATGTCCGTTGCGCAGCGCCAATACGGCAACCAGCTGCTATGTCAACAGTTGCAGGACTGGCTCGATACATTTGAGCTGCCTGGAAATGACAGCGGTGACAGCCTGACCGTTGCGGCGTTCTGGCCACTTGAAGACGAACCCGATCTCACGCCGCTGCTTCGAGCTTGGGACGCTGTCGGCATCAACATCGTCTTGCCGGTCGTCATCAGGCGCCAGACCCCTCTCGAATTTCACAGATGGGACGCTCAGGGGGTGCCCTGCGTCTCCGGGGCGTTTGGTGTCAGAGAGCCACCACGCCTGGCGCCCCTGCAGCCTGATGTGGTGCTTGTACCCACGTTGGGCTACACACTTGGCGCTGACCGCCTGGGATATGGAGCCGGATACTACGATCGGACGCTGCATGCCATGCAACAGTCCGGGCACAAACCCGTTTCGATCGGCATCGCCTGGGACGAAGGCCTGCTCGAGGCCTACGCACCCCACTACGCGGCGCAACCCCATGACATGCCGCTGGATGCCGTGTTGACCCCTGCTGGCTGGATACCTTCGCGCCCGACACGGATATCGGCGGGTAAAGCCGCTACACCGCCACCCGGTTGAGTCTTACTGCCCTAACACTGACTTTTATCAGGAACCCGGCTACAAAAGCATTGCGTACCCAGTGAAAAAGGGCAAACATGGCGCCAAGAGCTTTTAGTCTAAAAGTCGTGATTTTTTGTATGTTTTCCTGGAGACAATAATGACCCTAGCCAAGAACTTGCGCAGCGTATCGCTGGCAACCGGGCTGGTAATGGCCGCACTTGCCGGTCCCGCACCCGCACAACAGCCCTACCCCTCGCATGCGATTACGCTCGTCGTCCCGTTCGCCGCTGGCGGCCCGACAGACGTCCTGGCCCGCACACTGGCAGCATCGATGACCAAGGGCCTCGGCCAGACTGTCGTCGTTGAAAACCGGCTGGGCGCAGGCGGTACCGTCGCCGTCGCAGCGGTGGCGAAAGCCAAGCCTGACGGCTACACCTTCTTGATCCACCACAACGGCATGGCGACCAGCACGATTTTGTATCGCAAGCTGCCCTTCGACCCGATGACCGACTTTGACTACATCGGCCTGGTCGCTGATGTGCCGATGACGTTGATGGGCAGCAAAAAGATGCCGCCAAACAATATGGCCGAGTTCATCAAGTACGCCAAGGAAAACGGCGACAAGATCAACCTGGCCAATGCGGGTCTGGGCGCGGTGTCACAACTCTGCGGCACGTTGCTCCAAGGCGCCCTGGGCACGAAATTCACGGCCATCCCATACCAGGGCACCGGTCCCGCAATGACTGCGCTGCTGGGCGGTCAAGTCGACGTGCTGTGCGACCAGACCACCCAGACCCTGCCCCAGATCAAGGGTGACAAGGTCAAACTATACGGTGTCACCACCTTGACGCGCATTGCGGCACTTCCGGACGCACCAACTTTGAATGAATCCGGACTGAAAGGCTTTGAAGTCGTTGTGTGGCACGGCGTCTATGCCCCCAAAGGCATTCCACCAGAAGCCGCCAAGCGCTTTAACCAGGCGCTCAAGGATGCACTCAAGGATCCGGCAGTGGTCGCCAAAGCGAATGACCTGGGCGCGGTGATCGTTGACGATTCAAGACAGACACCCGCCGCACTTCAGGCATGGCTGAAGTCTGAAATTGAAAAATGGGGTCCACCGCTGCGTGCCGCTGGCCTCTACGCCGACTAACTTTGCTTGGCAATGCAGGCAAAAAAGGGAACTGTCAGCAGTTCCCTTTTTACGCAGCCCTTGCCAGCCTGAACGAAGCCGCCTGAACTAAGCAGCCAGACCGCGCCAGATAGAGAGCGTGGCCTCGGCATTGTTCAGCGTATAAAAATGCAGTCCAGGCACGTCGTTATCGATCAAGGTCTGGCACATCTGCGTCACCACGTCTGTACCAAAAGCGCGAATCGACTCTCGATCATCACCCATTTCCGCCAGACGCAACCGAATCCAGCGGGGAACTTCCGCGCCGCACATTTCAGAAAACCGCATCAACTGTGTGTAGTTCGTAATCGGCATGATGCCCGGCACAATCGGGATCTTGATCCCTTTTGACTGCGCACGATCGACAAAATCAAAGTACGCGTCTGCATTAAAAAAGTATTGCGTGATCGCGCTGTTGGCACCAGCCTCAACCTTACGCACAAAGTTGGCCAGATCATGCATGGGGCCTGCGGCCTGTGGATGCATCTCAGGATAGGCTGCAACCTCGATATGGAACAAGTCACCCGTTTCGTCGCGGATGAATTCGACCAGATCGCTCGCGTAGCGCAGGTCGCCGGCGCCATCCGCACCCATGCCTGAAGGCATGTCACCGCGTAACGCCACGATGCGACGCACACCGTCGTCGCGGTAACGCCCAAGTAGCGCGCGCAACGTGTCGCGTGATGCACCGATACACGACAAATGCGGAGCGGCATCACAACCCAGTTCCCGCAACGCGCGCACCGTGTCGAGCGTGCCTTCACGGGTAGACCCGCCCGCGCCAAACGTCACGCTGACGTAGCGCGGGGCGATCTCCAGCATTTGCCTGGCTCCGGCAATCAGCCGGTCGTTGGCGCTCGCGTCGCGAGGCGGGAAAAATTCCAGACTGAACGCTGGACCAGATTTTGCTGTCATTGTTGCGTGATCAGATTCGATAAAAGCCCGGCAATCAGGCTATACAAGAGCGCCCCGGCCACGGCCCACCAGAATCCATTGACATGGAATCCCTTCAGGATGGAACCGACAAACCAGAACAACAAGGCGTTGATTACAAAATAAAACAGACCAAGCGTCACAATCGTGATGGGCAATGTCAGGAGCACCAGTACGGGCTTGATCAGCATGTTGACCAACCCCAGCACCAGCGCAGCCAGCATCGCTGAACCAAAACTGGCAACCACGATGCCCGGCAACAAATAGGCCACGGCCAGAAGGGCCACCGCATTCAAAATCCAGACTAGCAGCAACATCATCATGATGATCTCCGACAGTTAGAAAATAGTGAACCAGACAGATGAGCCCGCTGGTTGACTGCCCAACGATAGCCGATCTGCGGGCGCCGGTACTGGACCACGCCCGCAGAAAACCGCTGCTATCAATAACGGTAATGATCAGCCTTGTAGGGGCCTTCCTGCTTGACGCTGATGTAGGCCGCTTGCTGGGCCGTCAATGTCGTCAGATTGGCACCGACTTTCTGGAGGTGCAGGCGGGCCACTTTCTCGTCCAGGTGCTTGGGCAGCACATAGACATCACCCGACTTGTACTCGTCATTGCGCGTAAAGAGTTCGATCTGCGCGATGGTCTGGTTGGTGAACGAGGAGGACATCACGAACGAAGGATGGCCCGTTCCGCAACCCAGGTTAACCAGTCGGCCCTTGGCCAGCATGATGATGCGCTTGCCGTCAGGGAAAATCACGTG
>CAIJKV010000114.1 GCA_903821335.1 uncultured beta proteobacterium | reverse complement strand
TGGAAACAACCAGGCCTCTGCCATGCTTGAGCGCGATGTCGACAACCTTGCGCATTACTTTGGTCGATTTGCGCCCCAACTGATTGGTACGCAATACGGCAAGGAAATCTGGCGTTTGTACGAAGCCGGCAAGCTCACTCCAGAAGTGGTGTTGACTGGACGCATCCCTGCAGACACGACCCCGGTCGACCTGGACGGGTTGATGCAGGAGATTGAGGATACTCGACTGGAAGAGGAGGCTCGGCTGAGGCGGCTGCATGGCACAGAGTGAGCGTGCGGAATATTTTAAATACGGACTCCGGTCATTAGTGCGCAATGCCTGGTAACAAAAGGCATCGCCTTGTTACATGCGCCTGACATCGCAGGAGCTATGATTTCACGATGGAATCACGTGTAACATCTCTCGAAACGCGGCTTGACGCGACACTGCCCACGTTGGCGACCCGAACTGACATCATTGAAGTCGAATCGACAATCATTGCGTTCGAAGCCAAACTCGTCAAATGGGTCGCAGGCATCGGCATCGCCACGGTGACGGTTCTGGTCAGCGTGCTGGGGTTTCTCTTCTCCCAGCTTGAACCCAGCAACCGGGCCGGCAATATGCCGTACCCGATCATTATCAACGTGCCTGGCTTAACTCAGACAACGCCCCGCTCATGAAACTGCGCGATCTCTTGTGCTGAATACCCGATGTCGGCCAGGACCTCGTCCGTGTGCTCACCCCAGCCAGGGGCAGGCGTCACGACCTCGGCGGGCGTGCGGCTCAACACGCTGGGTTGCGTGATAAAGCTCCTGGTGCGTCCATCGTCCCCGTGCAACGTCTTTGATACTTGCAGGTGCTTGACCTGCTCGTCTTCAAACATCTCCTTCACGTTGTAGACTGGGCCGGCCGGTACACCCGCGTCGTTCAATGTATCTACCCAGTAAGCCACTGGCTTTTTCCGGAAGGAATCGGTCAACGCGGCACTCAATAATTTACGATGTTGCACGCGCAACTTGTCGGTCTTGAAATCCGGATTTTCACGCAGATCAGGGCGTTCGACGACCTCACACAAACGCACCCAGTTGCCTTCGCCCGAAGCACCCAGGTTGAACACGCCGTCACTGGCTTCGTACAGGCCCATCGGGCTGCTGGTGGGGTGGTCGTTGCCGGCCTGGCCGGGCACATCACCTTCATTCAGGTAGCGAGCCGCCTGGAAGTCCATCATGGCGATCTGCGCATGCAGCAGTGCGGTTTGCACCCACTGCCCACGACCCGATCGTTCGCGTTCCAGCAATGCCGTCAGGATGCCGATGGCCGTGTATAGCCCCGCGCTCATGTCGGCCACAGCCAGTCCGGCGCGCACCGGGCCCGAGCCTGGTATGCCCGTGACGGACATCAGCCCGCCCATGCCCTGCATGATCTGGTCAAAGCCGGGACGACCCGAATAGGGACCGTCCTGCCCGTAGCCCGAGATGCTGGCAAGGATGATGCGCGGGTTGACTGCCGCCAGGGCATCATAATCGACGCCCAGCTTTTTCTTGATGTCCGGTCGCCAGTTTTCAACCACGACGTCGGCAGTCTTGACCAGGCGCATGAATATTTCCAGTGCTCCCGGTTTTTTCAGATTGAGTGTCAGCGACCGTTTGTTGCGGTTCAGGTTCTGAAAGTCGCCTCCTTCCCGGTTCGCCGCAAACATGCCTTCGTTGGGGTCGACACCGGGTGGCGGTTCAATGCGGATCACGTCCGCGCCAAAGTCGGTGAGCACCCGCACACAGTTCGGACCCGCCCTGACACGCGAGAGATCAAGGACCTTGAAGGGTGACAGGGCAGCGGACGCTTGTATTTTTGGCATGGTGATCAATTTGGTTGGGATGGCAATTTATAGGGCGAGTGGGGTCATATTGCAAGAGATACTCGCAAGTAGCATAACTGCCCCCGAGGCGGATGCGTGATAACATCGATTTCAGACCTGAGTCAGTGGACGACGTCGTCAAGGATGCCAGTATTCCTCTTGAATAGCGTCTCCACGTTAGAGAGGGCGGGCAGCATGTTTCGCCAGTTGACTCGAATCAATCCGGCACACATCATGACTGCAGACACTCATCTCGCCTTTATCTCCACGCGTTCAACCCTTGCACGGTCACTCGTTGAACGGATCGCCATCCTTGAGAACCCCGGGTTCGGTAAACACTTTACCGATCATATGGTCTCGATTGACTGGACGATAGAACGGGGCTGGCACGACGCGCAAGTCAAACCCTATGGCCCGCTGTTGCTCGATCCGGCTGCCTCGGTGCTGCACTATGCCCAGGAAATATTCGAAGGCCTGAAAGCCTATCGACATCCTGATGGTTCGGTCTGGACGTT
>CAIJKV010000113.1 GCA_903821335.1 uncultured beta proteobacterium | reverse complement strand
TCGAGCAGAAACTCCTGGTTCTCCTCGTGCTGGTGGGCCTGGGCGGCATCATTTTTTACCTCAAACCCTTTCCGCCAAGGGAAATCAACATTGCGGGTGGGTCGCCCAACGGTGCCTACACAAGAATGGCGGGTTCGGCCGCGGGCTACCTGAGTGAACGTGGCGTCAACCTTCTGGTTTCCACGACCTCAGGGTCGGTCGAGAACGGTGAGCTACTTGCCGACCCGTCGATTGACGTGGTCGCAGGGTTTATTCAGGGTGGCGCCCTGACGCCCGAACAGGCTGCACTGGTTTATTCACTTGGCAGTGTGGCCTACGAGCCAGTATGGATTTTCTACAAAAAGGAATTTGCCGGGAAAATTTCTGAGCTGACCGACCTGCAAAATTTCCGGGTTGGCCTTGGGCCCCAGAAAGGGGGGTCGCGTGCGATGGCCCGTGAGTTGTTCAAAC
Organism: uncultured beta proteobacterium; assembly: GCA_903821335.1. Classification (GTDB taxonomy): domain Bacteria; phylum Pseudomonadota; class Gammaproteobacteria; order Burkholderiales; family Burkholderiaceae_B; genus Zwartia. The sequence continues at coordinate 3,649 of CAIJKV010000113.1, read as the reverse complement.
TCAACGGGATAGACATCGATGCCAACGAACGCTTCCGGATCGGACCCTATACCGATCAGTATCGCGCGTTCGAGGCTGGGGAACTTGATGTGATTTTCAAGGTGGCGCCCTATTTTGACGGAGAGGTGCAAGCTTTGCTCAGGGCTGCGGGCACCGAGTTGTTTGACTTCAAGCACGCGCCCGCCTACCAGAAGGCCCTGCCCTATATCTACGAACTGACGTTGCCCGCGTACTCAGTCGATCTGAAAGACAAACTCCCCGCCCACGATATCAGCCTGATAGGAACGACGACGACCCTCGCGGTGGATAAGAACCTTCACCCTGACATACAAACCTTGTTGCTCATGGCGGTCAAAGACATCCAGCGTTCGTCCGTTTTCTTGTTTTTCGGCAAACGTGGTGAATTCCCCGCCTACATGGACCCCACGATCGAGGCGAGCCCCGTGGCACTTCGTTATTACGATTATGGCGTGCCTCCCGGGATGCGTTACTTGCCGTTCTGGGCGGCGGGGTTTGCCGACCGCATGGGAATTCTGTTGATCTCGCTGTTTACGCTGATTTTCCCACTGTCAAAGCTGAATCTGCATCTGCGAGCGTTGCGTTATCACATCAAGCACCGACGACTGTACGAAGAGATGCTGGAGCTTGAAAAGGAACTTTGCGATGGCCAGTTGACGGTCGACGACAAGGCGGCGTTGCTTCAGAAACTGACTGTCTTTAATCGCCACGCAATTTCTGACCATGTTCCGGTTGGGCTGGAAGATGGCTACTTCACGTTGCTGCGTAGCATTGAATTGCTGCGGGCGAAAATAGAGCGCATGGAATAGTCGCTTGAACCTGGTGCGGATGCGTTTTTTTAAGATGATCCGTCGGCGACGTATTGCGCAGGGGCGACCACGTGTAAGATCGCCGAAACAATAAAGGTCATCGTCCGTCCACAGATGACCCGGAGGAGATTTTTCATGCGAATTCACAGGATTTTTACCCTTGAATCGGGCGACTCTGCGGTTGAAATCCGCGAAGTCCCACTTAAAGGCGATGGCAGGCCGGCTTCCGATGTCTTTCCGGCTGAATCGATATTCTTCCGTGAAACCCCTCAGGGGCACGTCCAGGATTATCACAACGCACCGCGCAGACAACTGATTTTCATCACGTCAGGCCTTCTCGAACTGGAGACCAGCCAGGGATTGCGCTACATCATTCGCCCGGGCGACATTCTGTTCACGGAAGACTTTTCCGGCAAAGGGCATATCACGCGCTCCCTGAGAGACGTCAGGGGCTTCTTTCATGTCATCGTCCCCGACTCGTTCGAGGTGTCGTCCTGGCCGCTTGTCGCGTAAGCGATGACGGTGGCCTGATTTTTCTTGTTGTTTGATCGCTTTGTAAACGGGGGCTGGCTCATGCGCCGGATCGCTATTTTTCTTTGTCTGCTATCAAGTTTTCTTGGTGTGTCTGCCCAGGCACAGGTCGGCAACAAGCCGATGCGGATTATCGTTCCCTTCGCCGTGGGCGGAGCAAGCGACACCTACACGCGCCTGGTCGCCCAGAAAATAACCGAGCAAACCGGCAAGACCATAGTGGTGGAAAATCGCACCGGCGCAGGGGGCAGAATTTCGTTCGATTATGTCGCGCATGCGCCCGCAGATGGCTTGACGGTTGCGTTGATCGACGCGACCTATGCAATGCTGCCCGGGCTGTTTCCAGTGTTGCCATGGGACATCAATACTGACCTGATACCGGTCGTGATGATCGCCCAGACACCCTTCATCGTGCTGGTCGGCGCGAATGCCAAATTTTCTTCGTTGGCAGAGTTGGTCGCCGCCGCGACAGCCATGCCAGGCAAGCTGAACTACGGTTCGGCGGGCGTCGGCAGCGTCAACCATATCGTGACCGAGCGTTTCCGTTCGACTGCGAACATTGACATCACACACATCCCTTACAAAGGCATGAGCGAAGCCAGTGTTGCGCTGCTGTCCGACAATGTCGACCTGATCATCGCCGCCTCGCCAACCGCACTGGGACAGATAAAAAGTGGCAAGGTGCGCCCGCTGCTCGTAACAACCGCGGCGCGTTCGCCCGCGCTGCCCGACGTGCCAACGGTCGCGCAGGCGGGCATTGCTGATTTTGTGGTGACAAACTGGTTCGGCTTCGCCGTCCCAAAAGGAACGTCAAAAGAAGCCATCGACACCTTGCATGACGATGTGCTGCGCGCCGTGTCCTCGCCAGATGTGCGCGAGAAGCTGTTGTCACAGGGGGCGGAGGTGTCGAACTTCTCGACCGAGCAGTTTGCCAGGTTTGTCGCGGCCGAGACCCAACTCTGGACTGAAGTCACCAGAGCGAACGGAATAAAAATCGAACCATAGTTCCTGTCGCCTGCGTCAAGTGCCGATGAAATTCGTAGCACCAGGCAGGTGAATTGCGCTATACCTGACCATGATCCGCAAAAATTGGAAAAGTGAGACAACTATGCATTCAGAAATCGTCTTCATCGGCTTAGGCAACATGGGGTTGCCCATGGCCAGGAATTTGCTCCGTGCCGGGCTGTCCGTGACCGGGTTCGACCTGGTCAAGGAAAATGTGGCGCAACTTGTCAGCGCGGGTGGCGTGGCCGGTCAGTCGCTGGCTCAGGCGGTGGGGGCTGCGAAGGTGGTGATCTCCATGTTGCCGACGAGTCAACATGTGATCGACGTCTATTGCGGTGAGCACGGCGTCTTTGCAGCGGCCAAGCCTGGCACCTTGCTGATTGATTCTTCTACGATCGCTCCAAAGGTTGCCCAGGAAAACGGGCGGCTTGCCGCTGAGCACGGAATGGAGATGATCGATGCACCTGTTTCGGGTGGCAACTTTGGTGCCGCGGCGGCGACGCTGACGTTCATGGTCGGGGGCTCGGAAAAGGGGTTTAACCAGGCGCAGCCCTATCTGCAAAAAATGGGCAAAGCGATCTACCACGCCGGGCCGCATGGCAGTGGCCAGACGGTGAAAGTGTGCAACAACATGCTGCTGGGCATCACGATGATTGGTACCGCCGAGGCATTGCGCCTGGGCATCGCAAATGGCATGGATCCCAAGGTCCTGACCGACATTATTTCAAAAAGCTCGGGTAATAACTGGGCGCTGACGTCGTGCAACCCTTGTCCGGGCGTGATGGAGCAGGCGCCGGCCTCAAACGGCTATGCCGGAGGGTTTGGGGTCGACCTGATGTTGAAGGACCTCGGGCTGGCAGTTGAAAATGCCCTGGATACTAAGTCCAGCGTACCGCTGGGCAGCCTTGCGCGCAATATTTACGATATGCATAGCAAGGCCGGAAATGGAAAACTGGACTACGGCAGCATCTTCAAGATGTTGGGGGTTTAGTGCAGACATTCACGTTTCGTCTGCGCGCGATGAAATAAAAAAAGACCCATTGTTGTGAATCCGTTTGAATGAAGTTTAGAATCGACAGGCCAGTAAAAATATTTTCATAATAATTGGCATTGTTTAAATGACAATTCAAACGGGAGAGACAACCATGTTGCAGAGCAACAAGATCGGTTCTATGGTTTTGAAAACATCCATTGCGGCAGCGCTGCTCGTGATCGGCATGGCCAGTCATGCGGAAACAGGCATTACGGATACCCAGATTGTCTGGGGAAATTCGACACCACAGTCC
>CAIJKV010000112.1 GCA_903821335.1 uncultured beta proteobacterium | reverse complement strand
TGATTCAAGTGCGCACTTGGTAAGGTGGAGAATTGTACGATAACGTGTGTTTCCTCAAAAACAGCAACAACGCACGCTCCTACTAAAACATCACAAAGATTGTGCTTTATCAAACGTGATGACGTCGGTCTCGACAGTCTGTGGCTGTTTAGAGCTAACTTAGCGCGACTTGTAGGAAGGATACCGCAACATGACCGTATTATTGGAACAAATTGCCGGCTCCGCGGGGTGCTTGTGCCCGCAAATGGGTCAAACGGGCCAGAATTGGTCGGGTGGCACGCCTGACGCGTTGATCGATCACATCATTGAGCGGTATCACACCCGTCATCGGCAGCAGTTTCCCGAGTGCATCAGGCTTGCGACGCTTGTCGAGGATGCGCATCGCGACAAGCCAGGCTGCCCACGCGGGTTGGCCGACCATTTGTCGACTCTGGCACAGGAGTTGGAGTGCCACATGATGAAAGAAGAGCGTGTCCTGTTCCCAATGTTGCGTCGAGCGTCCGTTGGTCAACTGCTGGCACCTGTTTCCATGATGCGAATCGAACATGAGCAGCATCGCGAAGCGCTTGATCATCTGGATTACATGACCGGCGACCTGGTGCCGCCCCAGGACGCCTGTCGTCAGTGGCAGGCTCTGTATGTGGGTCTGCGGCAACTGCGCGAAGACCTGATGGAGCACATCGCGCTGGAGAACAACATTTTGTTCCTTGACCGCAGTCAGCTCACCTGACAAATAGTAGTACTGTTAACCTGTCGGCTGGCATCCTGTCCCTTCATATTTTTGTGTGTTCCTGAATTCATGCAACTATCGCACGTCACACCCGTAGAGTTCGATCCGGATCTGATCGCCCGCCATGACCGTAGTGGTCCCCGCTACACTTCCTACCCGACGGCGGATCGTTTCGTCGAAGGTCCCGTGGCGCAGCAGTACGTGGACGCCCTCCAGTCGCGACAGTCCGAGCGCCCGGGCGCAGCCCTGTCGCTTTATGTGCACCTGCCTTTTTGCGACACGGTCTGTTACTACTGTGCCTGTAACAAGATCGCGACCAAGGACCGCAGTCGCGCCGATCGCTATCTGGACTACCTCGAACGTGAAATTGCCCTGGTGCGTACCCAGTTCAAGGTGCAGCCTGAGGTCAGCCAACTGCATCTGGGGGGGGGCACACCCACCTTTCTGACCAATGCACAAATGGAGCGCCTGCTTTCGATGCTCAAAGCATCGTTCACATTTACACATTCGGCCGAATGTTCAGTTGAAATTGATCCGCGGCGCTTGAACGATGGCGCCCTGGCGTTGATGGCTGCACACGGCTTTAATCGCATGAGCATCGGTGTGCAGGATCTGGATCCGGTCGTGCAAAAGGCGGTCAACCGCATTCAACCCCCTGAGCTGACGCATGCTGTGCTTGAGCAGGGTCGTGGCCTGGGCTATCAGTCGATCAACCTTGACCTGATTTACGGTTTGCCCAAGCAGTCCGTGCAGACCATGCAGGCCACCCTCACGACGGTGTTGCAGTGGCGTCCTGATCGTATTGCCCTGTACAGCTATGCCCATTTGCCAGAACGCTTCATGCCGCAGCGGCGTATTGAGGTTGCAGACCTGCCCATGCCTGCTGAAAAGCTCGCCATGCTCAAGTTGGCGGTCACGACGCTGCTTGATGCGGGTTACGTCTACATCGGCATGGATCACTTCGCCCTGCCTGAAGATGAACTGGCAATCTCGCTCGACCAGGGCACGCTGCAAAGAAACTTCCAAGGCTACGCGACCCAGGCTGACTGCGACCTGATTGCACTGGGCGTATCGGCGATCAGCCGAATCGGCAACGTCTATGCGCAAAATCACCGTGTACTGGATGATTATTACGCTGCAATCGACCAACAGCAGTTGCCGCTGGTCAAGGGCCTGGTCATGACGCAGGATGACCTGATCCGTCGGGCTGCGATTCATGATCTGCTGTGTCAGTCAAAGATCGTTCTTGCTGACTTCGAGGCAACGTGGGGCGTGGACTTTGCCCAGTATTTCGCACCGGAACTCGTACAGATCGCCGCGCATCAAGTAGACGGCCTGGTGACTTTGAAGGACGGCGTGATAGCCATCACGCCAAGAGGACGCTTTCTCGCGCGTATCGTTGCCATGAGTTTTGACCGGCATCTTCGAGAAGCACGCTCAACCGCGAAGTTCTCCCGAGTGATCTAGCCGACCCCACGTGATTGGGTTCGCCCCCTGGCGAGCCGACTTTCCCGGCAATAGCAGTCTTTCGCAAGCAGATGTCTTGAAGCCTCCGGTTATCCGGGGGCTTTTTTGTTGGGTGTTTTCACTCAGTGTTGGCAAGGCAACACATCGGATTTGTTCCAGTTGATATCAATCAAGGAATTGAAATGTAGTGTTGAAGTGCTGATTCAAAACACAACATGTGGTGTTAGGATGCCACAAACAACACAAGATGAGGTGTTCGCATGCCATTTCAATCCCCCTCGGCCAACCCGACACTTGTCGATGTTGAAAGCGCCATGGAAGAGTATCTTGACCAGCGTGACTGGCGCGTCAATGCCAATGCAAACCAAGGATATAGCCTGGGCGGACTGATCCTGAATGTGGCTGGAAAAGTGACGGCCAACTACTGGTTGTCGCACGTGTTCAGTCCCGAAGCCGGGCGTGCGCATCGCGAAGGTGACCTGCATATTCATGACCTGGATATGTTGTCGGGCTACTGCGCTGGCTGGTCCTTGCGACAGCTATTGACCGAGGGCTTTAACGGCGTGCCTGGCAAAGTTGAGGCAAGGCCTGCCAAACACATGTCGGCCGCGGTCGGGCAGATCGTGAATTTCCTGGGAACGCTGCAAAACGAGTGGGCAGGCGCACAGGCATTCAGTTCGTTTGACACCTACATGGCAGCGTTCGTCCGTAAAGACCAGATGAGCTATACCCAGGTCCGGCAATGCGTCCAGGAACTGATTTACAACCTGAATGTACCCAGCCGCTGGGGCACGCAGACACCTTTTACGAACCTGACCTTTGACTGGACTTGCCCTCGTGACCTGCGTGAGCAAATCCCGTATGTGGGTGGCAAAGAGATGCCTTTTTGCTATGGTGACTTGCAGGTCGAGATGGACATGATCAATCGTGCCTATATCGACGTCATGATGACCGGTGATGCCCTGGGTCGTGTGTTTACGTTTCCGATTCCAACCTACAACATCACCACTGATTTCGACTGGGATCATCCTAATACCGACCGACTGTTCGAAATGACGGCAAAGTATGGCTTGCCGTATTTCCAGAACTTTCTGAATTCAGACCTTGAACCCCACATGGTGCGTTCGATGTGCTGCCGACTGCAGCTGGACCTGCGTGAACTGCTCAAGCGAGGCAATGGCCTGTTTGGCTCGGCCGAGCAGACCGGGAGCATTGGTGTCGTGACCATTAACTGCGCAAGGCTGGGGTACACGCATGCCGCAGACATGCCCGGGCTGTTGGCTCGCCTGGACACGCTGTTGGATCTCGGTCGCGACGTGCTCGAACTCAAACGCACTGTCGTGCAGCATTACATAGATAAGGGCCTCTACCCCTACACAAAAAGATACCTCGGAACGCTGCGCAATCACTTCAGCACCTTGGGCGTAAATGGCATCAACGAGATGATCCGAAATTTTTCACACGACGCGCACGACATCACGACCTCGGAAGGCCATGCAATCGCAGTCCGACTTCTTGACCACGTGCGTGCGCGCATGACCGAATTTCAGGAAGAAACAGGACACTTGTATAACCTGGAAGCCACGCCTGCCGAAGGGACGACGTACCGCTTTGCGCGCGAGGACATTAAGCGCTGGCCCGATATCACCCAGGCGGGTTCGCCTGAGCAGCCTTACTACACCAACTCGAGTCAGTTGCCCGTGGGCTTTACCGACGATCCATTCACCGCGCTGGAGATGCAGGCGGAACTTCAGTCGAAATACACCGGCGGGACGGTACTGCACCTTTACATGAATGAGGCAATCTCTTCGTCGCATGCCTGCAAGCAACTCGTGCGCAGGGCGCTGGCAGGTTTCAGGCTGCCCTATGTGACGGTTACGCCAACTTTTTCCATCTGCCCCAGGCATGGCTATTTGTCAGGCCACCACGAATTCTGTCCCAAGTGCGACGAACTGTTGCTGGCCGGCGTTGTACAGGATGATCGCGAACTGCTCGACGAACCCGGCTCGTAAAACCAAACTTGAACTCAGTCACCTCAATTTTGAACAGCGTTTTCATTACACATTTTTTTGGAAGCAATCATGACAAATCTTTCCGAAGTCAAAAATTTCCAGCCCGTCGCGGCACTTGACGATAGTCTTCGCACGCGTTGCGAGGTCTGGACACGCGTGATGGGTTATCACCGTCCGGTGACTTCGTTCAATACAGGCAAGCAAGGCGAGTTTCACGAACGTCAGTTCTTTGTGCAAGCGTGCAAGGACTGAGCGCGATGCCCGAGCGAATCCGTCGTCCGGTTATTGGTGGATTCGTGCCATTTTCCAGTGTGGACTGGCCAGGGCAACTCGTGGCGGTTGTGTTCATGGCGGGATGCCCGTGGCGTTGTCATTATTGCCATAACCCGCATCTGCAGCACCGGACGGGGCAATACGACTGGGAATCTATTCTGACATTCCTGAGGTCGCGCGTGGGTCTGCTTGATGGGCTGGTGTTATCTGGCGGTGAACCGCTCACCGACCCAAGTTGTCGGGACATGATTATGCAGGTCAGGGCGCTTGGCTTGAAAGTGGCGCTGCACACCGCCGGTATCTACCCACAGCGTCTGGCCGAGGTCCTGCCTGAGGTTGACTGGGTGGGTCTTGACGTCAAGACTAATCCGAGGGGGTATGCGTCCCTGACGGGCCGACCGGGCAGCGCTGAACCCGTTTGGCACTGCCTCGACTTACTGCTTGCCTGGGGCGGCGAGTTTGAATGCCGAACGACCTGGAGTACGGACTGGTTGCCTGAATCTGAATTACTTGATCTGGCTCAATGCCTGGCGCAACTTGGTGTGCGTCAATATGCGGTACAGCAGTATCGGTCTTGCGCCAGCCAGCGTCCTACTGAGCATGTTGGCGTAAATACCCTGCAAATTCTGCACCGTATGTTTGGAAAATTTTCCTACAGGTGAGTCATGGCCAAGTCACTCGATATCGGCGAATTACTCGCTCATCTACCGACTTTTAGTTCTCTGGATCGCGCCTGGCGCACGGTGCTGGCAGACTCTGCCCG
>CAIJKV010000111.1 GCA_903821335.1 uncultured beta proteobacterium | reverse complement strand
TCAGGTAGGTGAACTCGCTGCGGGCGAGATCAACCACCTGGTCATTAATTTCGTAGATACGCAGTGCGTCGCCCTTGCGTCCATACGTTGCCAGCGTGCCGGCACCCAGCCCGACCATGCCGATCTTAAGCGGCTGATCTTGCGGCAAACTGCGGATTGCCCGTCCAATGCCAGACTGTTCACAGTAGTAGGCGGTCGGGATTTTGCCCAGACCGTCACCCAGCAACTGCTCACCGTGCACCACGACGCCGTGATACATGGCGCGCTTGGGACCCTGAATATCGTGGACCGTATCCCCGACCTTGAGTTGGCTATAGAAGTTACGTACCGTGACGCGATAGCCACGCACGTAGTCAAGTGAAATGTCGGCCAGCCTCCAGCCGTAGCCCAGCAGCGCCAGCAGAATCAGCACGCGCCAGAGTGTTCGCATCTCACGCCACAACACGACCACCACCAGCACGGCGCAGGCAAAAAGCCCAATTGGCAATTCAAAATAGGACGTAAACACGACGGGCGCGACCAGGCCAACCAGTGTCCCCCCCAGCGCACCACCGATCGAGAGCATCAGGTAAAAGAGCGTCAAGTAGCGTACGTGCGGCTTGCGGCGCACCAGTTCGCCGTGGCAAATCATGCAGAACACAAAGAGCGACACGCTGATCAGGGCGATCAATGTCGGGATACCCATCGCGACATTCAGCGCCAGGTCTATGGCGAAAAATGACAAGGGTAGTGCGGTGAGAAAGAGCGGGCGCACGTAATAGCGCGGCGCGTCAAAACACAGGATGAAGCTCAGCAGGTAGATCGCGAGCGGCAGCACCCACAGGAAAGGCACGGGTGCGACATCCGCAGTCAATTGGCGTGTGAGGGCAAGCAGCAGGGTGGACGCTGTCGCACCCAGTCCAATCCAGATCAGGCATTCTGTGAGGGGTGGGCGCGGGACGTCCGCTTTGCGTGCTTGGACCTGTTTTTCTGGCCCAGCGTGGGATCTCCAGACCATCGCGGCCGTCGACAATGCCAGCGCCACGAACACGGCATAACCCGCTGACCACAGATTGGCCTGAATGCCGACGCCAAAGACAGGCTCGATCACGATCGGGTAGGACAGCAGCGCGATCATGGAAGCCAGATTTGACAACGCGTAGAGCCGGTAGGCGCGGGTGTTGCCGGCATCGGTCGCAAAGGCCCTGACGTACCAGGCCTGCATCAGGGGGCCGGTGGTGGAAAGCAGCAGGTAGGGGGCGCCGACCAGGATGCTGAGCACCACAAAGACGTTCCAGCTCGGATGAGCCATGCCCAGGCCTTTCCACGACGGGTCTGCCGCGACGGGCAACATCAGCAGTGAGAGCACCAGCAGACAACCATGCACCAGTACCTGCTTTCTGGGTGACAGGTTTTCGTGTAGCCAGTGCACATAGGCATAGCCCAGCAGGAGCGCTGCCTGGAAGAACACCATGCACACACTCCAGACGGAGGACGATCCGCCAAACCACGGCAAGATCATCTTGGCGACAATAGGCTGTACCTGAAATAGTAGGAATGCAGAGAGAAAGACCGTGCTGGCAAAAATGAGCATGTGCGGTGGCGAGTGACGAAAGGCAAGGCAGGGAGAAGGACGGCAGGCAATATTTGGTTGACTAGGTTTGGTTTACTACAAAACGTGACCGCTTGGGAAAACGCGAGTGACTTCTCGCAACATTGCAGCGATCAGTGCGCTTAAAGTGTGTATCTCACCACACTGTGCGCTTCACTGACCGACGCGGGCGCGAGGTGCTTGATCGACTGCGCGGCCGCGTTCAATTTTTTTCGGAAACACACATCGTCGTTGGCAGGCCTGATTTCAATTGGGACACAAATAAATTGAAAGCAGACAGTGGCAACGGGTGACTGAAAAAATAGCCCTGGAAAGTATTGCACTGGATGCTGATCAAGAAATCCACTTGTTCCTGAGTCTCGACACCCTCGGCGATGACATCCACGCCCAGAGACCGCCCGAGGTTCGTAATGGCGCGAACGATCGTGGCGTCATTGGTATCGGTCAGGACGTCACGCACAAATGTCCAGTCGATCTTCAGTTGATCGATGGATAGTTCCCGCAGATACTTCATTGACGAGTAACCCGTTCCAAAATCATCAAGCGACAAGCTGATGCCAAGCGCCTTGAGTCGTGTCATCTTGGCACTCACGTCGGCGAGGTCGCCGACCAGCATGCTTTCGGTCAGTTCCAGCTTCAGGCGATCGGCCCGGGCGTCGGTGCGTTGCAGCGCCGCGAGCACTGTTTCGACAAAATTCGGCATTTTGAACTGCTGACTGCTCACATTGACTGCAAGGGTCAGGTGTGCCAGGTTGGGCAACTTCGACCAACTGACGAGTGTCTGGCAGGCGGTTTCCAGTACCCAGCTGCCCAGGGCGTTGATCAAACCGGCCTGCTCGGCCAGGGGCACAAAAATCGATGGTGAAACCGGCCCCCAGCGAGGGCTGCTCCAGCGTAGCAGCGCTTCCGCACCGATCAACTTGTCCGGTGCCTGGAATTGGGGTTGGTAATACAGTGCAATCTCGCTGTTGCCCAGGGCCTGACGTAATTCGGCGACGAGTTCCGAACGTTCGTCCACCTGCAACTGCATGCTGGCGTCAAAAAACCGATGGGTATTCTTGCCGGCCAGCTTGGCCTGGTACATGGCGATGTCGGCCTGCTTGAACAAGTCGTCCACACGCGCCGCATCCATCCCGAACATTGCCATGCCGATGCTGACGGTCGTATGGTGGGTGATTCCGGCGAAACGAAAGGGTTGAGCCAAAGCATGGGTGACCTTTTCCGCGCAGGCATTGAGGTTGGCTGCGGCCAACTCGGCATTGGCGTCAAGCCGGTCAAGCACGATTGCGAATTCGTCACCCCCTACCCGCGCGACGGTGTCGCCTTTGCGCACACAGCGTAGCAGTCGGATTGCAACCTCCTTGAGAAGCAGGTCTCCCTGATCGTGTCCGTGGGTGTCGTTGATTTCCTTAAAGTTGTCCAAGTCCAGGAATAGCAGGCCACAGTTGACCGGGTGACGGGCACAGTCTGCGAGGCAACGATGCAGTTGTGCAGATAGCAGTCGTCGATTCGGCAGCGATGTCAGGCTGTCGTGGTTGGCCATGTGTTCAATGCGTTCTTGAGCACGTGTGCGTTCGATGAGTTCTTGCTCGATCCGGCCGTTTGCTCGCAAAAGCCAACTCAGGCCCCAGAAGAGTAGCGACAGGCTCACGACGGTCAAACCGACAATCCACCAGAGGGCGTCGCGCCATCCGTGCAAATAATGTTCCTCGGTGATCACGGACGTCACAATTAACGGGTACCGGTCGACCCGCCTGGTCGCCGTGATACGTTCCTGCAAGATATTGTTTTCGGTCAGCCGGGCACTGTTGGTGAAAACCACGTCGTTGTTCTTGCCATCGTCGGCGATGGCGCGGTGTGTGGCACTGGTCAAGTTTTTCTCGCCGACCAACTTCTCGATGAAAGGCCAGCGCGTCATCATGGTGAAGTCGTCACGGTAAAGGCTGATGGACGCCCCCGCGCCGAGGTGCTGGGTGACATTTTTGTAGATATTGGAGAAGACCTCGACCGATACGCCAACCAGTATGAGACCGAGCATCTCTCCGTTCTGGTTATTGACGCGCCTGGAAATGTAAAACACCCAGTTCCCATTGCCTTTGTTCTGCACGGGCACGCTTGTGAAGGACGCGAGGCTCGGATTCTCCCTGTGAGCCTGGAAGTAATCACGATCAGAAAGATTGATGGCGGGCGGGGGGAAAGTTCTGCTGAAATTCAGAACCTCACCGTTGCTCCCGACGAAGGTCGCCACGTCAATAATCGGGTTGGCGCTTGTCCTGTCCACCAGCAGGTGAAAGCTGGACTCACGTGAAGCAAAAGCCTTGTAATCTGATGCGGTTTCAAGCTTTTGCTGGTCGACTACGTCGTGCAGGCTGTCGAG
>CAIJKV010000110.1 GCA_903821335.1 uncultured beta proteobacterium | reverse complement strand
CGCACTTCAAGCTGTTGAATCATGTCTCTTCGCGATTGGAATTGTTTGAGTGGACGTCATCAACCACCCAGATGATGACTGTTGAAATCTACCATAGGACAAATTGAGCAACAAACTACAATCCAAAACATTCGACCTGGATTTTTTATGCGAACAGAAACCGGCACCACCATCCGTCGTCAAGACTATCAACCTTTTCCATTTTTAATTCCCACGGTCACGCTTGAATTTGATCTGGACGCGGACATGACCTGGGTTCGCGCCCTGCTGACAGTTCAGCGCAAGCCTGGCCTGACCGGCGAACCGGACCTGGTGCTCGACGGCGAGGATCTCGCCCTGATTTCCATTCATGTCAATGGTGCGACGCTGACGCAAGACCAGTACCGGCTCAGTGCACAGACCTTGACATTGTGCAACCTGCCAGATGCTGCGCAAGTAGAGATCATCAGCACCTGCAGGCCAATTAAAAATACCAGCCTCTCGGGCCTGTACGTCTCGGGCAAGGCCCTCTTTACCCAATGCGAGGCGCAGGGATTTCGCAAAATATGCTGGTTCGCGGACCGCCCCGACGTCATGTCGATCTATCACGTGACGTTGCGTGCAAACCGCTTGCAGTTTCCCATCCTTTTGTCCAACGGCAACCTGGTCAGCACAGAAATCGTCGACGCGCATCGTCACCAGGCTGTCTGGCACGACCCGTTCGCCAAGCCCTGCTATCTGTTCGCACTGGTGGCGGGCACCTTTGCCTGCCGCGAGCACACCGTCACGACCAGTAGCGGGCGCGACGTCCTGCTGCAGGTCTATAGTGACCCCGGCTCTGAAAGCCAGACCGCCTGGGCCATGGAGTCCCTTGAACGGTCCGTGCACTGGGACGCGTTGCGGTTCGGCCTTGAACTGGACCTTGACCGCTTCATGATCGTGGCTGCGCGAGACTTCAACATGGGGGCCATGGAAAACAAGGGCCTGAACATCTTTAACGCCGCCTACGTGCTGGCCGACCCCGCCACCACGACCGACGCCAATTACAGCGCGATTGAGGCCGTGATCGGTCACGAATACTTTCACAACTGGACAGGCAACCGCGTGACGTGCCGCGACTGGTTTCAATTGAGCCTGAAAGAAGGCCTGACGGTCTTCCGTGACCAGGAATTCACCGCCGACATGATGGCGCACGGCCTGACGGCCAACGAAGCTGCCAGCGCACGGGCAGTCAAGCGCATCGACGATGTGGTGGCGTTGCGCGCGGCGCAGTTCCCTGAAGACAGCGGCCCGATGGCGCACCCCATCCGCCCGGAAAGTTACCAGGAAATCGGCAATTTCTACACCGCTACCGTATACGAAAAAGGTGCAGAAGTCATTCGGATCCTGCATACCTTGCTGGGCGAACAGGCCTTTCGCGCGGGCATGGATGAATACTTCCGGCGCCACGACGGACAGGCAGTGACCTGCGATGATTTTGTCAATGCCATGGAGTGGGCCTATCAGCAAGCGCACGCACACAAAAACCTGGACATTTTCCGTCACTGGTACAGCCAGGCAGGTACGCCCCGTGTAGCGGTCGCGCTGGACTACGACGCCGTGGCCCAGCGCTGTCGCCTGACCCTCACACAGACGTGCCCGGCTGTCGGGGTTGAAAAACAGTCTGGGCTGGTCAAACTTCCCTTTCACATCCCGGTTGCCGTCGGGTTGCTCGACACCTCGGGCCAACCCATGGCGCTCAGGCACGCAGGCGCGCCCACGCTGACGGTCCTGCTCGAATTGACCGAGGCGAGCCAGACCTGGGAGTTCGACAACATACCGTCGGCCCCCACGCCCTCCTTGTTGCGTAATTTTTCTGCGCCGGTCAGCATCGACTACGACTACAGCGACGAAGAACTCGCCCTGCTGTCGGCACACGACAATAATGCGTTCGCCCGCTGGGAAGCCGGCCAAACACTCGCCACCCGGCAAGTTCTGGCAATGGCCAGGGTATGGCGCGACACGGGCAGCACCTGTGCGCTCGACCCCGTTATGGGTCGCGCCTGGTCGGCGCTGCTGGCCGACCCAAGGCTCGATGCGGGTTATCGCGCCAGGGCCCTCGCCTTACCTGCTGAAAAGACACTCATCGAGCAGATGTCGCCACGGGACCCGGTCGCCATTTCGGTCGCGCGCAGGGCACTGCGCCGTGAACTCGGTCTGGCCATGACCCGGGCCTGGCAACTGGCCTGCGAACAAAATGACACGCCAGGCCCCTACTCCCCGGCGCCGGGCCCGGCAGGCAGACGTGCGCTTAAAAACCTCGCCCTGTCCTACCTGCTGGCGGCCGGCGACCCGGGTGCGGTCGACCTCGCGACACGCCAGTTCAACCATGCCACCAACATGACCGACCGACTGGCCGCGCTGACCAGCCTGGCGCATGAGACACAACGCCCGGAAACCAGCGCGGCGGTGATCCGGTTTTATGAAAACTGGCAGCACGAACCCCTGGTCGTCGACAAGTGGTTTGCCGTTCAGGCCACCTCGCCCATGACTGGCGTGCAAACCGTGCTCGGGCTCATGCAACACCCGGCCTTTACGCTGCGCAACCCCAACCGTGCCCGCGCACTGATATTCCAGTTCTGCCTGCAAAACACACCCGGGTTCCACGCCGAGGACGGCAGCGGCTACGTCTTCTGGGCCGACCAGGTGCTGGCGCTTGACGCCATCAATCCAGAGATCGCCGCCCGTCTTGCCCGCGCACTGGACCACTGGGCCCGGTTCATCCCCACCGCACGCGACCTGATGCAGACGCAGTTAACACGCGTCGCCTCGCACACCGGCCTGTCTCGCAATACACTTGAGATAGTTTCGAAGGCTCTATCCCTATAATTTCATAATCAACCTCTCGACCTGCCACCATGAAACGCAAAACACTCACGCAATATCTCGTCGAACAACAGCGCTCGGCGCAAGCGCTTGCCCCTGAAGTCAGACTGCTGATTGAAATCGTCTCGCGCGCCTGTAAGACCATCAGCCATGCAGTCAGCAAAGGTGCGCTGGGCGGTGTGCTGGGCAGTCTGGAAAGCGAAAACGTCCAGGGTGAAGTGCAAAAAAAGCTTGACGTCATTTCCAACGAAGTCCTGCTTGAGGCCAACGAATGGGGCGGCCACCTGGCCGCGATGGCCTCCGAAGAGATGGAAACCATCCACCTGATTCCCAATCGTTACCCCAAGGGCGAATACCTGCTGTTGTTTGATCCTCTGGACGGCTCTTCAAACATCGACGTCAACGTGTCGATCGGCACGATTTTCTCTGTGCTGCGCGCCCCGCAGGCCGCGTCCGGACGGCAGGTCACCGAAGAAGATTTCCTGCAACCTGGCAGCACGCAGGTCGTCGCCGGCTATGCGGTCTACGGTCCGCAAACCATGCTGATTCTGACGATCGGTCAAGGCGTGGTGGGCTTCACCCTTGACCGTGAAACCGGTTCGTGGGTGCTGACCAGCGAAAACATGACCATCCCGGCTGACACCAAAGAGTTCTCGATCAATATGTCCAATATGCGTCACTGGGCACCGCCCGTACGCCGTTACATCGACGAATGTCTGGCGGGCAAAGACGGCCCGCGCGGCAAGGACTTCAACATGCGCTGGATCGCCTCTATGGTCGCGGACGTGCATCGCCTGATTACCCGAGGCGGCATCTTCATGTACCCCTGGGATTCACGCGATCCGAAAAAACCCGGCAAGCTGCGCCTGATGTACGAGGCCAACCCAATGAGCATGCTGGTCGAGCAGGCTGGCGGCGCGTCCACCGACGGCAACCAGCGTATCCTGGACATCCAGCCCACGGCGCTGCACCA
This sequence comes from uncultured beta proteobacterium, assembly GCA_903821335.1. GTDB lineage: Bacteria > Pseudomonadota > Gammaproteobacteria > Burkholderiales > Burkholderiaceae_B > Zwartia. The sequence goes on along the minus strand of CAIJKV010000110.1, from coordinate 2,531 downwards.
GCGTGTGGGTGTGGTCATGGGTTCGAAAAACGAGGTCGACCTCGTGACCCGTTATCACCACGAGGTAAAGGTCTGAACGACAACGGACAGTTCGCCCAACGAAAAGGCCCCACAGCATCAACGTTGCTGTGGGGCCTTTTTCTTCACCCTCTGAAGCCGTGGTGCAACCCCCGGGGGAGAAACGATCAGTCCAGGGTGAAGATCGTGGCACCGGTGGTCTTGCGTGCAGCCAGCGCGGTTTGGGCCTGGGCAGCCTGGCTCAGCGGATAGCGTTGGTCAATGCGCATCTTGATTTTCTTTTTCAGCACCAGGCTAAACAAGTCATCAGCCGCAGCCTGCATTTTTTCAGGCGTGTTTACATGTGTGCCCAGCGTGGGGCGCGTCACGAACAACGAGCCCTTGGCCGCCAGAATACCCAGGTTGACCCCGTCCACCGGGCCCGAAGCATTGCCGTAGCTGACCATCAGTCCGCGTGGCTCGATGCAATCGAGCGAGGCATTCCAGGTGTCCTTGCCAACGCCGTCATAAACGACGGGGCACTTCTTGCCCTTGGTCAGTGCAGCCACCCGTTCAACCACATTTTCACATGAATAATCAATCGTTTCCCAGGCACCGTGGGCGCGCGCCAAGGCGGCCTTTTCGGGGCTGGAAACCGTGCCGATGAGCTTCACGCCCAGGGCTTTGGCCCACTGGCAGGCGATCAGGCCGACACCGCCGGCGGCCGCGTGAAACAGGATGGTCTCGCCACCCTGCAGACGATATGTCTGGCGAAACAGATACTGCACGGTCAGGCCCTTGAGCATCATGGCCGCCGCGTCTTCAAAACTGATGCCCTTGGGCAGCTTGACCACCTGCGCGGCCGGCACATTGCGGGCCTGCGCGTAAGCGCCCAGGGGGCTTTGGCCATAAGCCACACGATCGCCTTTCTTAAAGCGCGACACAGCCTTGCCAACCGCAGTGACTTCGCCCGCACCTTCAAAACCCAGGCCGTGTGGCAATGGGTGCTTGTACAGACCATCACGGAAATAAATGTCGATGAAGTTCAGGCCTGCCGCATGCTGGCGGATCGTAATTTCGTGATCCGCTGGTGGCGGCACTTCGATTTCGACCAGTTTCAGGACTTCGGGTCCGCCGTTTTGCTCAATTTGGATGGCTTTAACAAGACTGCTCATGGAGGCTCCAGACAAAAAACATGCAAAAGAATTTGGAATATTTCGCAACGGACTGACCTCTGCCGGCCATTGCGCCGGCGAGTCCGTCATCAGGCAAACGAGTTTATATCTTAGCAAGGTAAAATGATCGTTTATTCCATACAAAATTGCAGGAAACCATGGCTGGACATAGTAAATGGGCCAATATTCAGCACCGTAAAGGTCGCCAGGATGCCAAACGCGGGAAACTCTGGACCAAGATCATTCGCGAGGTCACCGTTGCTGCACGTGCCGGCGGTGCCGACCCGGACGCCAACCCGCGCCTGCGCATGGCGTGGGACAAGGCGATGGACGCCAACATGCCCAAGGACAATATCCAGCGCGCCATCACGCGCGGTGCTGGCGGCGCTGATGGTGCAAACTATGACGAAATCCGCTACGAAGGCTATGGGCTGGCAGGTGCTGCCATTATCGTTGACTGCATGACCGACAACCGCACGCGTACCGTTGCCGATGTGCGCCACGCCTTCGCAAAAAATGGTGGCAACATGGGTCAGGAAGGCTCGGTCGCCTTCATGTTCCAGCACTGTGGCCAGTTCATCTTTGCCCCGGGCACGTCCGAAGACCAGGTCATGGAAGTCGCGCTCGACGCCGGCGCCGAGGACGTTGTCACCGACGAAGAAGGCGTCATCGAGGTCATCTGCCCGATTCCGGTATTTTCCAAAGTGCGCGCGGCGTTCCAGGCCAGTGGCCTGCTGCCGGAAATGGCTGATATCGTCATGAAACCAACCAACGACGTCGAACTGACTGGCGACGATGCAATCAAAATGCAAAAACTGCTGGATGCCCTGGAAGCACTGGACGACGTCCAGGAGGTCTACACCAATGCATCCATGGATGAGCAAGGCTAACAACTGATGAAACTCATGGTGATCGGCGCGGGCGGCCGCGAGCACGCGCTAGCTTGGCGACTCCTGCAGTCTCCCCGCGTGAAGCACGTTTTTGTCGCGCCCGGTAACGGCGGCACCGCATGCATGCATGGCACAACCAACGTCGCGCTCACTGACCCGGTGTTACTCGCCGATTTTGTGCGCTCGCAGGGCATTACGCTAACCGTGGTCGGCCCCGAAGCCCCCCTGGCACAAGGCGTGGTGGACGTGTTTCGCGGGCAGGGGCTCCAAATCTTCGGCCCGACCCGCGCGGCCGCACAACTGGAAAGCTCAAAGGATTTCGCCAAGTCGTTCATGGTGCGCCATCGCATCCCCACCGCCGCATACCAGACGTTTTCCGATCCGCTGGCAGCACATGTCTATATTGATGAACAAGGTGCCCCGATCGTCATCAAGGCCGATGGCCTGGCCGCTGGCAAAGGCGTCGTGG
>CAIJKV010000109.1 GCA_903821335.1 uncultured beta proteobacterium | reverse complement strand
CCCACTTGAAGTCGTCGAAAGAGTGCGGCAGGTGTGGCCAGCTGAAAAGCCCCTTTTCCTGAGAATATCGGCGACGGATGAGGCCGGTTGGACGATCGAGGAAAGCATTGCGTTCTGTCGCCAACTGAAGGCCAGGGGTGTAGACGTCATTGACTGCAGCAGCGGCGGAATGTCTGAGCATTCGATCGTCAGCAACGTGACCCGTCCGGGGTATGGCTATCAAGTTCCCTACGCCGAGCAGGTGCGACGCGGTGCCGACATCCTGACGATGGCGGTCGGGCTCATCATTCACGCCGACCAGGCCGAACAGATATTGCAGCGTGGTCAGGCCGACATCATCGCGATTGGCCGCGAATTGCTGCAAAACCCTAACTGGGTCATGGATGCCGCAGAAAAACTCGGTGAAGACGACCCGTATTCGCTGGTGGTGCCTAACTATGGCTACTGGCTGGAGAAGCGGGCGAACGCAGGGTTTCGTGGGCGCGTATCGACTTGCCTCAATGGCATCGACACACCGTAAGTGGTGGCAGGTGTTTGGTTGGTCGGTCCGTATGCAGCCCGCCCGGTTTGAACGACAGGGTTCGCAAGTAAAACAATATTTCAGGAGACAGGCCGATGGCCAAGCGTACCTACGACGTCACGGTCGCGCATACGGGCAGAGATCTGGTGGGCGAGTGCCCGCTCTGGCATCCGGTCGAGCAGCGCCTTTACTGGGTCGATACCCGTCGCCCCGCGCTGTATCGACTCGAGGCGGATGGCAGTGCGACCACCTGGCTCATGCCAAGCAACATCGGGTCCTTTGTGTTCCGACGCCAGGGCGGCCTGATCGCAGGGCTCAAGCAAGGTTTTTGTGAAATAGATCTTGAGTCTGGTCGTGTGACAGACATCGTCGATCCGGAACCCGACTTGCCCGAGAACCGACTGAACGACGGCAAGTGCGACCGCTTGGGGCGGTTTTGGTGCGGCTCACGCGACCCGACGGATGTGAACCCGGGTGGCTCCTTGTACCGTCTTGACCGAGATTTCAGTGTCAAGAAAATGGACAGTGGTTTCATTGTTTCCAACGGCATGGCGTTCAGTCCCGACGGCAAGACACTCGTTTTTGGTGACAGCCGCGGGGAAACCATTTGGCGCTATGACCTGGATCTTGACTCGGGTGAATTGAGCAACAAACGCGTTTTCCTGTCGACCGAAGGGTTGCCCTGGCGCGTGGATGGCGCCACCTTTGATAACCAGGGCTATTACTGGTGCGCCTTGATTGGCGACAGCGCAGTCGGACGCTTTGATCCCATGGGCCGGCTCGACCAGATCGTCAGGCTTCCTGTGTCACACCCGACCATGTGCAATTTTGGTGGCCCCAATCTCGACATCCTGTATGTCACGTCTGGTACCGTTTTCTTAAGCGAAGAAGAAAAGGCCCGCCAACCCCTGGCCGGATCCGTGTTCGCGGTGCATGGGCTGGGTGTGCGCGGTGTGCCGGAACCATTTTTTGGCGGTTAATTCTAGGGAATACCTATCATGCTCGAAACAAGCAGACGCTGGAAGGCGGCAGTCACCCTGGCACTTTCGCTGCTCGGTTCAACACTGGGCGGCTGGGCCTTGCCAGCCGGGGCGGCGTACCCGGACAAGCCGATCAGGCTGATTGTCCCCTTTCCCCCTGGCGGCGCGACGGACGTGCTGGCCCGTGTGATTGCTGTGCAATTGGGCGAAGTCACCAAGCAGACTGTCATTGTCGAAAACAAGGCGGGTGCGGGCGGCAACGTCGGGATGGAGCAGATCGCGCGCGCGCGACCCGATGGCTACACCCTGGGCATGATCATCACGTCGCATGCCATCAACATGAGCATGCCCCAGAAGCCCGACTACGACGTCACTAAAGACCTGACGCCGAT
>CAIJKV010000108.1 GCA_903821335.1 uncultured beta proteobacterium | reverse complement strand
TATCAGGATATTGTCCCCCTGACATCCCTGCAGCAAGGTCTGGGATTCGAAAGTATTGCGCTCGCAGCGGGTGCCAAGGATCCATACCATGTTCACCTGTTGCTGACCTTCAAGGGCGAAATGAACGCGCAGGCCATGCGACAAACATGGGCGCGTGTCGTCGCGCGCCATGACGCGTTGCGTCTGGTCATCGCGCCAGCATCCGTGGCCCCTGGCCTTGGGCTGATCTGTCACCCCTCAACCTTTGATTACCGCACAGTCAAGCTGGAAGGAACCAGGGAACAACGCCTGGCACAGCTCAAGACACAAGACTTTGCAGAACCCTTTGACCTCGAACACGGTCCGTTGATCAGACTGTATCAGGCTGAACTTGGGAACGCCGAGCACGTGATGCTTGTCTCGAATCATCACCTGATCCTGGATGGCTGGTCACTCCCTATCCTGATGGGTGAGCTTGCCCAGATTTATGTTGCCGAATGTACCGGTCAGGCGCTCACACTCGCGCGTCCCTTCGCCTGGCAAGATCATCTTGAATGGCTGGAGCGTCAGGACACCGAAGCCGCACGCGTCTACTGGAAAGCGCATCTTAGCGGTCTGACCGGACCGAGCCGCCTTGAGTGGATGGCCCCCGAGATCGCGCAAACCGGCATGCAAACCGTAGAGGCCACCCTTGATCCGGCCGCGCACCTGGCCTTCGATACCTTTTCCCGACAGCATGGCCTGACCCAGGCATCGGTGTTGCAAGGGCTTTACTCCTTGCTGATCGCACGCGTCAGCCGGCTCGATGAAATCGTGATTGGCAGTGTGCGCAGCGGCCGTTCAAGCACGCTGCCCGGCATCGAACGCGGGCTGGGGCTCTTCATCAACACCCTGCCCTTGTTTGTCCAAATTCCTGCAGCGCAACCGCTGGTCGACTGGCTACACGTGCAGCAGACCGCGATGGCCGAACAGGACACCCATGGTCATCTTGGGCTCAGGGAAATACAGGCGATCGCAGGGCTCAGCGGTACGGCATTATTTGAAGCGATGTTTGTCTTTGAAAACTACCCCGCCGAACCTCCGACTGCCTCGATCGCAGGGTTACACCTGACGAGCGCGCAAAGCGAAGACGGCAATCACTACCCCATTGGCCTGACCGTCATGACGGGTGAAATGCTGACGCTTCGACTGAGCGTTGATACCGCGCGCATTGCGGCACGGCAGGCTCAGGAAATCCTTTCGCAACTGATCAGGCTGATCACAGGTCTTGCGGATTTCGCACACATCGCACTGGCCGCCTTGCCCATCCTTGAGACCCGCGAGCGTCAATCACTGCTCGCCTCCTCAAGCGGGAGTGTCGTCAAACTAGACCAGACCGAGCAAACGCTGACGGCGCTGATCGCCGCACAGGTTGCCAGAACGCCCCTTGCACCCGCGCTGATCTGCGGGCAAGGCTCAGCACAGCGCGTCATGACCTACGCAGAGCTCGATGACCGGGCCAACAGACTGGCACGCCACCTGATCGCCACGGGTGTGGGTCCTGATCAAGTCGTGGGCATCATGCTCGAGCGCGCGCCCGATATGGTCGTGGCAATGCTTGCCGTATTGCGTGCTGGCGGCGCCTATCTGCCACTGGCACCCGAATATCCTGCGCAGCGACTGTCCTTCATGCTCAGGGACAGCCAGTCGGCACTGGTCATTACCAGCATCGATCGATTCGATTCCCTGATTGGCGAACTGGTGTCGCAATACCAGTCCAACCATGCCTGCACGCGCGACCAAGCCGTCAACACGATCACAGCAGGGTTGCCTGCTGTCCTTGACCTGAACGCCACCTCGGTCGTCAGCCAGCTTGGGCGCTATTCCAGCGCGCCCATTACACAGTCGGACCGCCTGGCGCCGCTGCTGCCCGAGAACCTGACCTACCTGATCTATACCTCTGGCAGTACCGGTGTGCCCAAGGGTGTCGCGCTTTCGCATAGCGGCTTGCTCAATTATCTGAATTGGGCGCTCGACACTTACAACTTGGATTCGGGCTGTGGCGCGCCCATCAATACATCCATCGCTTTTGATGCCACCATCACCAGCCTGTGGCTGCCCCTCGTCAGCGGCCATTGTGTTTACCTGTTGCCAAAAGAGAATGAAATTGAAGTGCTTGCCGGGCAACTGAACCAGCAACCCAACTTCTCGCTGGTCAAGCTCACGCCTGTCCACATGGATGCCCTGCGTCATCTGCTTGACGCCAGGCTTCTCGCCGGTCAGACACAGGCCCTCGTGATCGGTGGAGAACAACTCAATGCCGCGACCGTTGAATTCTGGCGCAGGCATGCGCCCACGACCCGTCTCATTAACGAATATGGTCCAACTGAAACTGTCGTGGGTTGTTGCATTTACGAAGTGTCTGAGCAGACGACCCGGCAGGGCGTGATCCCCATTGGCCGTGCAATCTGGAACACGCAACTGTATTTGCTGGATCCGAATCTCGAACCTGTTTCGGACGGTGTGGTCGGTGAACTTTACATCGCAGGCGCGGGTCTCGCTCGCGGCTATCTGGGACGCGCAGGCCTGACGGCCGAGCGATTCATAGCCTGCCCCTTTGGCGAACCGGGGGCGCGCATGTATCGCTCGGGTGATCTGGTGCGCCGACGCTTGGACGGTGTGCTCGTCTACCTGGGTCGCGCAGACGATCAGGTCAAGATTCGTGGCTATCGCATCGAACTCGGTGAAATTGACGCAGCACTCTTGAGCACGTTTGACAGCTTGGCTTATGTCGCGGTGATCACCAGGCCCGTCGCCGGTGATCAGCGACTGGTGGCGTATCTGGTCACCCAGCCGGGACAGCCGGTCCCCGACACGACACTGATGCGCACCAAACTCGGTGAAATGTTGCCTGAGTACATGGTGCCTTCGTACTTTGTGCAAGTCAGTGCCCTACCCCTGACACCCAACGGCAAGCTTGATCGCCGGGCACTGCCGAATCCGGTTCTCGAGGGCACAGGTTCAGACTATCGCGCGCCAGAGTCGTCTGGTGAAGTGTTGCTATGCCAGCTTTTCGCCGACCTGACAGGCGCGGTGCGGATCAGTTCCGAGGACAGTTTCTTTGCCCTGGGTGGCGACAGTATTTCAGCCATCCGGCTGGTGAGTCGGGCGCGCGCCGAGGGGCTGCTGTTTTCCGTACGCGAGGTGTTCAAGCACCAGACGCCCCAGGCGCTCGCCGCGGTCGCGCAGCGCGCCACCCCCGCGACCACC
>CAIJKV010000107.1 GCA_903821335.1 uncultured beta proteobacterium | reverse complement strand
TATAGCCGTTCAGGTAGTCCGCATAGATCGCGTTGACCTCGGCCTCGCGCGCCGCCACGGTCTGCAACAACCCGGTAACCTTGAAAAGCTCTATCACGCCACCGGCGAAGATCAGCAAAGAGGAAATCAGAATAATCAGAAATGCCGTGAACGACACGGTCGCCATATACAGTGTCAGGAAGAAGAGCGTGGCGATCGACTGGCAAACCGTCACCACCACGCCGACTGACTGAGAAACAGATTGGGTGTCGCGGGCGAGAATTTCCATGATCAATTCACGACCGATCTCGTCAATTTTCGACAAGTTGGACCTGAACACATCACTCAGTATCCGCATCTTGAAGCGGTAGATCATGTCCTGCGTACTGCGGATATTTTCTTGGTTAGAACGTCTGCTCACAAGCAGCAACAGGACAAGCAGCATCGCAAACGCGAAAAACTGCCAGGTCACGCTCTCGCCGGCCGTGACCTCAGCCGCTGCGGTATTAATCAGTCCGATAATCGCCGTATTGGTCAGTCCAACAAAAATGGATAGGCCGATCAGTCGTTTGAGTTCCCTGGGGCTTTCGCGTCCAAGGAAATTAAATAAATGGGATTTGATCTGAAGGCGCATGTCTCAAATAGTTGGGCCCAACGGCATCGGGACGATTAGGAGATGAAAAACCGACGATCAGTCAGTCAGCCCATGCCCGGCGACTGGCTTTTTTTGAAAATTTGTTTGCCTTTCGCAAACTGCGCGTCAACATAGTACTTCATCTGTTTTGCGCTGAAATCATCAAGTGTTCCCTCAGATTCAAAATGCTTGATGAAGGCCTGACCAATCCCATAGGTTGTCGCAAAAGACAGGGCAGGCTCTGCCGTCAAGGCGAACAACGGGCCCACAAACGGTATGCTTTTGACCAGCACCCTGGTCACTGAGTGCGCAATCGTCGTCGTGGCTGCACCACCCAACAGTCCAGTTGCCACCGCCACGGCGCGCTCTCGCCTGAACGGCACACCATAGCACGCACAGAGCGCGTGGATCATTTTGATCTGGGTGCCTGAAATCGCCAGCGTGTCGACCACTGGAACAGGTATCAGACTGGCCGCGACTGACCACTGGGACCATTTCTTGACAATCTCGGTGGCATCGTGGTTCCTGCCATCCACCAATTTGATGGCGACAGACTTCTCACGCGTCCAGGACCGCTCGGCATCAAAGATGTCAGCGGCAGTCTGCAACACCGGCTGCTTTGCCGCCGTCTCCTCAGTGGTGAAGCCACAAGCGACTGCCGTGCTGATTGCAGGGGTTTGTGCAACACTGGCTTGAGCGTCAAGAACGGTGGCTTCGGCTTCAAGAACAGTGGTTTCAGTTTCAAGAACGGTGGCTTGAGCTTCAAGAACAGTGATCTCAGCTTCAAGAGCAGTGGCTTGAGCTTCAAGAACAGTGGCTTGGGCTTCAATTTGCGAAGCGCTGTCGTCACTGATCCGTTGTGCAACGGTACTCGATTTAGCCAAGTCCAGCGTCTCTGAGCGAATGGCATCCAGCGGGTTGGATCGCATTGTTTTACGTTGCTTGGCGACCATGCAATGCCCTATTAGTTGGTTCGAGTGATAAGTTCAAGGGCCAGTGCCCGATAATCGCCGGCCGACCCTGAGTTTGGCTTGTATTGCAAAATGCTTTGCTGAAAGGACGGTGACTCGGCAAGGCGTACACTTTCGTGAATCATGGCCTTGAATACCTTGTCACCAAAGCGTTCGATCAAGGCGGCAAGAATATCTTGCGCGTTCCGAGTCCTCAGATCAACCCGTGAGGGCACCAGGCCCAGGAGATTCAACGTCGGATTCAAACAATCCCTGACCTCCTCAAAAGTTTGCATCAACTGGGCCACGCCAGACAGCGTCATCACCTGAGTCGTGACAGGAACCAGAAGTTCTTGCGCGGCAGTCAGTGCGTTCAAGGTCAGCAACCCCAGCGTCGGTGGCGTGTCAATCAGCACGTAATCCCATTGGGCGTCGTCGAGCGTGGCCAGGCGACGCTTGAGCCGGCTTTCAATCGCCAGCTCGCCGGCGAGAGCTTTTTCAAGATAGGCCAGTTCACGACTGGCTGGCATCACGGACACACCGATGACGCTGGATGACGCCACAAGCGCACTAATTTCATCTTTGGTTGTGAGCGCATTGAATGCACCCAGTGTGCCCGGGCTGATTCCCAGCCATTGGCTGGCATTGCACTGGGGATCAAGATCAATCAACAACACGCGCAGGTCCGAGGCAGCCAGCGCGGCAGCGAGATTGACTGCCGTGGTGGTCTTGGCACAACCACCTTTCTGATTGGCAATGGCAATGACTTTCATCACATCGGACCAATATCTTTATCGTTGCCGAGTCCGCAACGCAGTGTCGTCTGTTTGAGCAAACAGGATTTTGCGGAAAAAGAGGAATCAACCAATGCGGTCAGCACTCGCCCGACCTGCAGGCGAGAACGGCCGGTTGCAACGGCGTGCGCGCGTGCTCAGGCTGCGCTTGCCTTGGCGAACTCCTTCTTAAGGTCGGCCTGTACGGCGGCTTCACCGAACGAGCACAACGTGCCACCCTTTTCAAAGTGACCCACGAACACTTTGCCAATGGCAAAAGTTGCGGCCGAACCAAAGGCAGCCATGGACACGGAACCAACAATCGAACCCAGGCCAGGAATCAGCTTGGCGGTCGAGCCCACCACAGCCTGCGCGGCGCCAACCGGAACGAGTGTGCCAAGCATCACCGAGATCACGCCCGATACAGCCTGTTTAGTGGCGGTATCGCCGTACAGATGGGCCAGATCCACCACCAGTTTGGTCTGAACGGCAGCCAGGGCAGCCATATCAACGTAGGGCACGGGGATGATTGAAGCTGCGATACTCCAGCGCGCGGCAGATGCGATCAAGGCACCCGCTTTTTCAAGTCGTGTGTTTCTCTCTGCATTTTCCAGAGTGGGGGTTTGCTCAGCGGCCGAGTCAACCTCTACAGCACTTGGTTCGATCGTGGTGGTCGTCATGTTTTCCCCAGGAGAAAATAGGTAGTGATCAAACTGCGTGTGCGCAGTTTCTTCACGTTAAAGAAGCGAGAACTGACAAAAGATTTGCAAAGGCAGACATTTTGCCCTAGCCAGGAGGACATTTTGCCCTAGTTATTGACACTACAGCAAGACAATCCTTGCAATGACTCGCATTCTTATTTGTAGTAAATTTATTTTGCGCGAATCGTCGTGTATTTTTTGAAAATGAGTCGATTGTCACTTATTCAACACATTACTCTGGCAGAATGAAGCCATGTACGTTTAGCTGCGCAAGCATACAATATGCTTTGCGCAAGAGCCGGCATCCACACTGCTATCAAATAAATCACATCCATCACTTACTGCGGTCTGCGCTAGGTGATGGTCTATTTCAAATCAGGATCGGATCCCATGTCAGAGCAGGCTACCCAGCACGTTAACGCGTACACCATTGATGGCGATTTATTCAAGGTCATCGTTAATGATGAAGGTCAATACTCAATCTGGCCTGAGCAAAAGCTCACGCCCGCAGGATGGGTTGACTCCGGATTTTCAGGATCGAAACCTGATTGCTCAAGCTATGTGGACACGCATTGGACGGACATGCGGCCGCTCAGTCTGCAACGCGCAATGCTCAACGCGCAGCACTGATCGCACGCAGTTTCCAAATACCAACCACCTGAAGCTCAGGCTTCGATCAATCTGAAGTTGTCTCGCACGCCGTCTCGCTCGGCGTGCCAGGGAATCAATCCAAATCACTGTCAAAACGGGTGTGAGCAAGGCGTGCGCGATATCGATGAAGTGTCTGCTTTGCTGCCCGTCCCCGTGACAGGTTCTCTCATTCCACTGGTGATGCCCCAGCGATTTATCTGGTTTCATCAGCTGATCAATCCCGCTTGCAATGCCTACAACGTTGGCCAGACGGTCCATATCCATGGCTCCCTCGACTATGACGCGTTTGTCGCGGCACATCACCAGATCCTGAACGCAACCGAGGCACTGCGCGTGCGCTTTGTGGTGCGGGACGGGGAGCCCTATCAGGAAATATTGCCCACGGCAGCTATCGACCTGCCGCTGTGGGATGTGCGGCATGCGCCAGAGCCTTTGGTCAGTTGCAATCGATTCGTGACCGACCATGAAAGCCGACATTTCGACCTGGAACGTGACCCCCTCTATCGCTTTGGCCTGATCAGGCTGGCTGACGAAGAGTGGGTGTATTTTGCATTTTTCCACCACTTGATCATTGATGCCCCCGGCGTTGCCTATTTATCCAATATGCTCGCGGACCATTATCGACTGCGGACTGCGGCCAGTGTTGACAGCAATCTCACCTGGACAGAAACCGTCAAGGAAAACCAGGCATACCGAATCAGCCCAGCCTGGGAAACAGATCGGTCGTATTGGCTGGAAAAACTTGCTGGCGTCCCTTCCCCGGCATCCCTGAGCGCGCGACCGCTCAAAAGACTTGATCTGTCTGTGCCCGACTCGGTCGGCCTGCATCTGCCACGGGAGGTCTACACCAACACCGTTGCCTGGGGTGTCCAGACCAGTCGTAGTGCCTATGCCTGTTTTGCAACGGCCGTGCTGATATACCTTGCACGCATAACGGGGGCCCGAGATCTCTGCGTGGGCACGCCGACCTCAGGACGCAGCAAAGGCACGCGCACGCTGATCGGCATGCTCGCAAACGCTGTTCCCTTGCGCGTAGCGGTGGAACCGGGCGATACCGTCGCCGAGATTCTCAGGCGGGTTGCGCGCGAAACCCGCAAAGGCCTGCGCCATAACCGGTTCCCCTACGGAGAGATTGCCCAGCACCACCGCCAGCAAGACATGGACGCTCCTTTTTCCTTTCTGATCAATCACCTGGTTTTTGATCAGTCACTGGACTTCGGCGACGCCAAGGGACTTGTGCACACGCGTGGAGCAGGTGCAATCAGTGATCTGGAACTTCAGATTTTTGATCGTTCGGACAATGGCCCCATCCTGCTCAGGCTCGATTTCAATGCGGCACGTTATACGCAGGACGAAGCAAACATTCACCTGAATCATCTGGCGCAGCTGATTCGGGAACTGCCGGCGCTGGGTGACACTGCACTGGCTGCCATACAGATTGCCGATGCACAAGAACAGGATGCGCTCGCGCGCAGGTCGTGCGGCCCACTCCTCGGGCGGGACCCACACATTCTGACGCTGCCGGCGCTTTTCGAGTCCCAGGTTGCGCGCGACCCGACTCAGGCAGCACTGCTGTTTGAAGAAAACGGCGTTTGCACCACCCTCAGTTACGCAGAGCTGGATGCCCGGGCCAATCAGCTAGCACATTACCTTGTTAGCCAGGGGATCGGGCCCGAACAGGTGATCGGCATTTTGCTGCACCGCTCACCTGAACTGATCATATCGATTCTGGCCGTCATGAAAGCCGGTGCAGCCTATTTGCCGCTTGATCCGGCTTATCCGTCAGCCCGTCTTGAGTTTTTGCTTCAGGACAGCAACACGCGACGCCTGATCACACTTGCAACCCACTACGACGCCCTGCAAATCGATATCGGTCACCCTCTCCCTGACGCCATCGATCTCGATGATCCGTTGCTCGCACTGCGACTCAGTGTGCTGTCTGAGCTAGCCCTGACGGACGCACAGAGAGTCGCCCCGCTGCGTGCGTCAAATCTTGCCTACCTGATCTACACCTCGGGTTCAAGCGGAACACCAAAGGGTGTCGGCGCCCCCCACTCGGGCGTCATCAACCTGGCGCACGCAAAAGCCGAACGCCTGGCGATCGGTCCTGGTGACCGTTTACTGCAATTTGCTTCGCATGCGTTTGATGGCAGCGTACAGGAAATCTTCTCGGCCTTTGCGGGTGGCGCCACGCTTGTTTTGCCTGCCTCAGGCATGCGCATGGATACCGCCGCGCACCTCGCGGACTATCTGGCCCGATACCGCGTGACCCACGCCACGCTGCCGCCAGCGCTGGTGGGCGTGCTCCAGGAGCATGACCTGGAACCACTTCACACCTTGTGCGTCGCGGGCGAGGCATGCCCCCCCGCGCTGGTTCAGCGCTTTGCCGGCAGGCTGCGCATGATCAATGGCTACGGTCCGACGGAAGTGACGGTGTGCGCCTCGATGAGTTCGCCCTTGCAGGCCTCAGTAGATGGCGCATCCGATGCAGGACCGGTTCCCATCGGGCAGCCAATCGCGAACGTTCAGGACTATCTGCTCGACAGCAGTCTTGCGCTCGTTCCAACTGGCGTCGTCGGTGAACTCTATGTGGCGGGCGCGGGCGTGACGCGCGGCTACCTTGGACGTCCGGGCCTGACCGCCGAACGCTTCATCGCCTGCCCGTTCGGCGCACCGGGTGCGAGAATGTACCGCAGCGGCGATCTGATCATGCGCCGCGCCGACGGCATGATGGTCTATATGGGCCGTGCCGATGACCAGGTCAAAATCCGCGGCTTTCGTATCGAACTGGGCGAAATCGAAAAAGCACTGCTCAGTACCTTCAGCAATCTGGCCCAGGTAGCGGTTGTCGCAAAAACAATCCATGGCGACCAGCGACTGGTGGCCTATCTGGTGACACGGTCCGGCGAGCAGATGCCCGACACCGGGACGCTGCGGGCGGAGCTGTCTCGCACATTACCCGAGTACATGGTGCCCGCGTATTTCGAGTCGCTTGATGTCATCCCGTTGACCGCACACGGGAAACTGGACGTGCGCGCACTTCCTGAACCCACCATGCACACTGAGGCCACGAACTTCCGTGCGCCGCGCTCGGAAAAAGAAGCGGTGATCTGTCAGTTGTTTTCAGAACTGACGGGAACCAGCCCGGTAGGGATCGACGACGACTTCTTCGTGATCGGCGGCCACTCTTTGCTGGCGATCAGCCTGATTACAAAACTGCGCGAACAAGCTGGTTTGAGCTTGTCGCTTGAAAAAATATTTGAATGCGCGACGGCTGTCGAACTTGCACCTCACTTGTCGGGTGTCACCGTCGACGCGGGCCCACCACTCACCGCGGGAATGGGAAGCCTGGGCGAAGGCCAAGTGGTGCTGTCTCTGGGTCAACGCAGACTCTGGGCACTTGAACGCATGGATGGCATCGTTTCAGCCTATAACATTCCAGCCGTGCTGCGTCTGCGTGGCCCGCTTGATATCGAGGCACTGGGGCAGGCACTCACCGCCGTGGTGGTTCGTCACGCGCCACTGCGCACCGTCATCAAAGAGTCTCAAGACGGCTTGCCCGTCGGATACCTGTTACCTGCCCCATCCCCCGGGCAATTGCTTGGCGTCTGGAACCTATGCGAAAGCGCGTCGATCGAATCCACTGAACGCGATGCCGGCCTCACACAACGTATCCGTGACGCAGGCATCAAGCCCTTTGATCTCGCAACCGATTTTTTACTGCGTGCGGAATTGTTGCTGATTGCGCCTCACGATGCCGTCCTGACTATCACGGTGCATCATCAGGCAAGCGATGGCTTATCCGGGAACATCCTGTTTCGCGAACTCGGCGAGGCCTATGACGCCTACCTTGGCGGTCATGTACCTCTCTGGGCAGCCTTGCCCATTCAATACAGCGACTGGGCTGCCTGGCAGGAAAGCAGCCTGGGAAAAGGTCAATCCGACGAGATTGAGCGTGCAAAGCGTCGCCTCGCCGACGCACCTGAACTGTTGACACTGCCGCTTGATCATCCCCGCGATGTGAATCGCGCGCGCCGAGCCCAATACCTGCCAGTGACTGTACCTTCGACGCTCACCCAAGCACTTGAGAAACTCGCCCAACATCAACATACAACTCTTTTTGTGGTGCTGCTTGCTGCCCTGGGTGCGACGCTTGCGCGCCTGGCGCGTCAGGACACGATCGTCATCGGCTCGCCGGTCGCCGGCCGCAATCGCGCGGAAACAGAAAATCTGGTCGGGTTCCTGGTCAACACCATGGCTGTACCCGTTTCGGTGGCCGGCCCCTGTTCGGGCCACGAATTGATCGCCCGTGTCCGTGCCGAGGTCGAGGCCTCGCTCGTGGAGCAGGACGTGCCCTTTGATCGCCTGGTGGAAGAACTTGGCGTGTCGCGTTCACTCGGACACACCCCCGTATTCCAGACGATGCTGGCTTTCCAGACTCAAGGCGAAATTGCGGCCTGTTTTTCGGGACTCACTTCCACTTTTCAGCCAGTGGCGCTGGCCACCGCCAAGTTTGACCTGACGCTCTATATCGGACTGGACGCCGCAGGCGCCCTCATTGGCAATCTGGAATACGACGCTGACCTGTACGACGCAGCAAGCGTCACCATCTGGATCGGCGCCTTCAGGCAATTTCTGACGTCTTTTGTCCAGACGCCATCCGCTCTGGTGACGACCCTGCCGCTTCTGGACCCGGCACAACACGCAGCCCAACTCATCGCCGCCGCCGGACCAAAGATTGCACTGCAGCCCGAGCCGCTGACCCTCGCGGCCAGATTCAGTGCCCAGGCCAGTAAAACCCCAGGCGCGACGGCACTCATTTTTGAAAATTCCGAAACACTGCAGTTCGGAGTACCGCAACGGACTTCGGCGCAGCAGGCGTCACTGCAACAAGCGTCACTGCAGCAGCCCTCTCTGCAGCCGTCCTCACTGCAGCAGTCTGCACTGCAACACGCCTCGATGACTTACGCAGCACTGGATACAGCCTCGAACAAATTGGCGCGCTATCTGATCCTGCAAGGTATCGGCCCTGAACACATTGTGGCGATTCTGCTGGATCGTTCGCCGGAAATGATCATTGCCATGCTCGCCGTACTCAAGGCCGGAGCCGCTTACCTGCCGCTTGATCCCGGTTATCCCCATAGCCGCGTCGCGTTCATGCTCGGAGACAGCCGGGCGTCCCGCCTGATTACCACCACGTCACGCGATGTGGCCTTGCGGGCAGCCGGGCAACACGCCCTGCCTGAGACGATCGACTTGCAGGATGCCGCACTGGCCAGACAAATCGACGCACTCTCGGCCGATCCGGTGACAGATCAGGAGCGTGTGTGCCCGCTTTTGCCTGAGCACCTTGCCTATTTGATCTATACCTCAGGTTCAACCGGCACCCCCAAGGGCGCAGGCAATACGCACCGCGCCATTGTGAATCACATGGACTGGATGCAGGATGCCCTGCAACTCAGTGGCACTGACCGTGTCCTGCAAAAAACGGCGATTGGTTTTGATGTGGCCGTATGGGAATGGTTTCTACCGCTCATGACCGGTGCCCGGTTAGTCATCGCACGCCCGGAGGGTCACAAGGATCCTGCCTATCTGCGTCAGGTTATCCACGCGCAGCGTATCAGTGTCATTCACTTTGTCTCATCCATGCTTGACCTCTTCCTTGAGGAACTCCGCCCAGGCGACTGTGATTGCATCCGCCAGCTTGTGACAAGCGGCGAGGCCCTGGGCGCCACACTGCAGGCCAGGGTGCTCGGGAGTCTGCCTGGCGTCAGTTTTTGGGACATGTATGGTCCGACCGAAGCAGCCATCCATGTCTCGGTGTGGAAATGTCGCCCGGAAGACGGCCATCGCGCACCACCCATTGGTCACCCAATCTGGAACACGCAGCTCTACATTCTTGACCCCACACTTGAACCCGTGCCGCAAGGCATTGAGGGTGAGCTCTATATTGCAGGCCTTGGCCTGGCGCGTGGCTATCTGGGACGCCCGGGCCTGACAGCCGAGCGCTTCATCGCCTGCCCGTTCCAGCCCTCAGGGGCACGCATGTATCGTACCGGCGACCTGGCACGCCGACGTGCCGATGGCGCCATCGAGTACCTGGGACGTGCCGATGAGCAAGTCAAGATTCGCGGCTTTCGTATTGAACTTGGCGAAATCGAGACAGCGTTACTCAGCGCGTTCGACAGCCTGGCGCAGGTCGCCGTGCTGGCACGGGAGGTCGGGTCGGAACAACGGCTTGTGGCCTATCTGGTCGCACGCGCTGGCGACAGCGTGCCCGCTACAGAGGTTCTCAGCGCACGCCTGGCGACAACATTGCCCGACTACATGGTGCCTGCCCATTTCGTCACACTGGCCGCACTTGCGCTCAGCACCAATGGAAAGCTGGACCGCCGCGCTCTGCCCATGCCCACCATGCAGGCCGACACGACCAGTTACCGGGCGCCGCAGACTGAACTTGAGCGTCTGCTGTGTCGACTGTTTGCAGAACTGACAGGCACGACAACAGTCAGCGTACATTCCGGATTCTTCGCAATCGGTGGTCACTCCCTTTC
Source organism: uncultured beta proteobacterium (assembly GCA_903821335.1). Classification (GTDB taxonomy): domain Bacteria; phylum Pseudomonadota; class Gammaproteobacteria; order Burkholderiales; family Burkholderiaceae_B; genus Zwartia. Next base: position 6,647 of record CAIJKV010000107.1, on the reverse strand, counting down.
CGCGATGAGGCTGGTGGCCAGACTACGCCAGGAAATCGGCGTCACGTTGCCTTTACGTTTGCTTTTCGAACACGGGACACCTGAGGCGATCGCCTCGCACCTGGAACAACTCCAGGCAGACCTTGGCCCCGTGCTGACGCCGGGGATGGGACGACTGGACGACGGCCTGATGGCGTTGTCTGATGGTCAGCGCCGCCTCTGGACGCTCGATCGCGTTGATGGCCCATCGGCGACCTACAACATGTCGGCCGCCGTGCACGTGCAGGGCACTCTCGATGTCCTGGCGCTCGGTCGGGCGCTTGTCTACGTCATGCAGCGACATACGCCTTTGCGCACGGTGATGGCCGAAGATGAAGCCGGACACCTGGTGGGACGCCTGCTGCCCCCCCCCGACATTGAGAACGTGCTGTCCGTCCAGCCACTTACCGCCCTGGGCGACGGCGCATCCCTGCGCACGCACGCCCGGGCTGTCGCCTTGATTGCTCAAGAAGCCGCGCGCCCCTTTGACCTCGGAAAAGATTATTCACTGCGGGCCCTGCTACTCTCAGTCGCTTCTGACGCGGTGACGTCTGCCGCGCAAACACTTGTGGTCACCATGCACCATCAGGCTGGCGACGAGGCCTCAATCGGATTGCTGACGCAGGAATTGAGCCATGCCTACCGCGCGTTCACGCAAGGCCGTGCGCCCACTTGCACACCACTGCCCCTTGAATATTGCGACTGGGCGGCCTGGCAACAGGCTACCCTGGACCGTCTGCCTGCGACCCGTTTGCAGCGCAGTACGCAACGCCTGTCTGCTTGCCCGGACTTGCTGACGCTGCCGCTGGATAGACCGCGTACCGCCACAGGCCGGCATCCTGCCGGGTATGTGCCTGTCGTGGTACCCCAGCCAGTCGTCGAGCGGCTTCAAGGACTCGCGCAACAGCACAACACCACCTTATTTGCCGTGATCCTCGCGGCGTTTGCAGCCACGCTCGGGCGTCTGGCGGGCCAGGACAACGTGGTCATTGGCTCACCCGTTTCGGGTCGGATGCGTGTCGAAACAGAGGGGCTGATCGGCTTTCTGCTCAACACCCTGGCGCTGCCGATCACGCTTGACGACCCGTGTTCGGGCTTGACGCTGATTGAACGCGCGAAAGAGAGCCTTCAGGACGCACTGGCTGACCAGGACATCCCTTTTGAGCGACTGGTCGAGAAAATGGGGGTGACGCGTTCGCTGACACACACGCCCGTGTTCCAGGCCATGTTTGCGTTCCAGACCGCAGCACCCGCGACCTTCGACTTTGCAGGGCTGACCTGTGCATCGGAAACGCTCGAGTCCCCCACGGCCAAGTTTGACCTGACTTTGCACCTCAGAAATGGTGAACAGGGCGAACTGACAGGTGACTTTGAATACGACCAGGACCTGTTTGACCGCCAGAGCGTAACCACCTGGGCACAGGCCTTTGTCAGCCTGATACAGTCGTTCGCCAAGGCACCCGCCACGCCGGTCAAGCTGATGCCCTTGCAGGGCGCTGACGCCTGCTCGAAAGTGCTCGCCGCGTCGCGTGGCAGACAAGTTCAACTGGATACGACACGACTGACCCTGCCAGACATGTTTGACCAGCAAGTCGCGCGTGCGCCGCATGCCACCGCGCTCATTCACGACGATGCTTCATTCACTTACGCCGAGCTTGACGCGCGCGCAAACCGCCTGGCCAGATACCTGATCAGCGCGGGCATCGGCACCGACCAGATCGTGGCCGTCATGCTCGACCGCTCGCCGGAAATGATCGTCGCCATCCTGGCGGTCGTCAAGGCAGGCGCGGCATACTTGCCGCTGGATGTCGATTACCCCGCTGCGCGTCTGGCGTTCATGCTGATGGATAGCCGGGCACCCCTCATTCTCACCACGACCCGGCACGCTGTGACGCTTGCCGAGTCGCTCAGAGGGCAACAGGCAGGCGCCTCTATTGTGACTCTTGACGCGCCCGAGGTATTGGCAACGATCGCTGCCTTGCCCGGCCATCGCGTGACAGATGCCGAGCGCACGTCGCCCTTGCGGCCCGATCATCTCGTCTACCTGATGTACACCTCAGGCAGTACGGGCAAGCCCAAAGGCGTCGGATTCCTGCATGCCTCGCTGAGCAATCTGATCCTCTGGCAACAGGCAACCATTCCAAGCCAGGCCACTCGGATCCTGCAATATTCGCCAGTGAGCTTTGACGCCTCAGCCCAAGAAATCGCCTGGGCGCTCTGCGAAGGTGCCACCCTCGTCCTGGTCAGCAATGAGATCCGCCGTGACAGTCGCGCCCTGCTGGACTATATCGCGCTGCACGCAGTCGAACATTTGTACGCGCCATTCGTGGTGCTCAACAATCTGGCCGAAGCGCGCCAGAACTTCGGTATCCATGACTGGCCACAAGCAATTTTTACTGCCGGCGAACAACTGCAGGTCACACCCGACATACGTTCGGCGTTTGTCGCGCATCCGGAATCAAGATTGCACAACCTGTACGGCCCCACCGAGGCCCATGTGGTGAGCTACTTCACCATGGAAGGTGCCGCACAGGACTGGGACGAATTTCCGCCTATCGGCTCGCCGATCTGGAACACCGAACTTTATATTCTTGACGAATATCTTGAGCCAGTGCCCGAAGGTGTGACGGGTGAACTCTATATCGCGGGCCTTGGACTTGCGCGTGGCTATTTTGATCGGCCCGGGCTGACTGCTGAAAAGTTTATCGCCTGCCCGTTTAGTTCCTCTGGCGCGCGCATGTATCGCACCGGTGACCTGGCCAGCCGTGGGCCAGCCGGTGTCATCAAGTTCCTGGGGCGTCGCGACGATCAAGTCAAGATTCGTGGCTTTCGGATTGAACTGGGTGAGGTCGAAGCAGCCCTCTTGCGGCAATTTAAGGGCCTCGCGAGCGTGGCCGTGGTCGCGCGGAAATTTGGCGAAGATCAGCGCCTGGTCGCCTACTACGTCCCACAAGCTGGACAGCGTGCGCCTGACACCACACAACTGCGCAGCGGTCTGCTGGCGACCTTGCCGGACTACATGGTGCCCGCCCACTTTGTGTCGCTGGACACCTTCCCACTCAGTCCGAGTGGAAAATTAGATCGCAGAGCGCTGCCCGATCCAGCCGGCCAGTCCAACGAAAAAGCCTATGTCGCACCACGCTCTGAGCCAGAGCGTTTGTTGTGCCGCCTGTTTGCGGAAATTACACAGGCCGCACAGGTCAGTGTCGACGACAGTTTCTTTTCAATTGGCGGCCATTCTCTGCTTGCCATGAGGCTGGTGGCGCGCCTGCGTCAGGAAACCGGCAAGACTCTGCCACTACGCTCTATTTTCGAGTATCCGACTCCCGAGGCGCTGGCGCCGCACCTTGAGGGATTGAAATCAACAAAACGTCCACGGTTGATCCCGGGGATGGGGCGCGTCCACGATGAAAACTAAAGTCACCCTCTCCTTCGGACAACGCCGGCTCTGGACACTCGACCGTCTCGAAGGGCCCTCGGCCACCTACAACATGCCGGCAGCCCTTCGGTTGCACGGGCGAGTCAACATCGCGGCGATCCAAAAAACGCTTGTCGCCCTGTTCTTGCGCCACGAAGCCCTGCGCACCGTGATGTCGCAGGCAGACTCGGGTGAGCCCGAGGGTTATTTGTTAGCCGTGCCTGACTTGAACGACGTTTTGACCGTTTCCGACCTGAGTGCACTGCATGCTGATGACCCGAGCGCTTGCGCCGCACGGGTAGGCGAATTGATACGGCAAGAAGCCGCGCGGCCTTTTGACCTCGGACAGGACTTGTCGTTGCGCACAGGTCTGCTGGTGCTGAGTGCCGACGAATCTGTCCTGATGCTGACCCTGCACCACCAGGCCGGTGACGGTGTTTCGCGCAACATTCTGGCGCGTGAACTCAATGAAGGCTATAGCGCGTTCAGCCGGGACGAGCAGCCTGACTGGAGCCCACTCGAGATTCAGTACAGCGACTGGGCCGCCTGGCAACAAGCAAGTCTGGCCGAGGACCTTGACGCAAAGCTTGCCCGCGCCAAAGAGCGGCTGCACCATGCGCCGGCGCTACTGACCTTGCCGCTTGATCACCCGCGTGACGCCGACCGGGCAAGGCGTGCCGAGCAAGTTCCAGTCAATATTTCTGTACGACTTGTGGACCGTCTCGAGCAGTTGGCTCGCGACGCGCACACCACACTATTTTGCGTCGTTCTGGCTGCCTATAGCGCCACGCTCGCACGACTCGCCAGGCAAGATGAGGTCGTCATTGGCTCACCGGTCGCGGGACGCGAAGATATCGAAACCGAAGCGCTGATCGGTTTCCTGCTCAATACGCTTGCACTACCCATTTCTGTCTCTGGCGCCTGTTCAGGCCGAGACCTGATCGCCCGCACCCGTGCGACGGTTGAGGCGGCCCTTTTCGACCAGGACCTGCCATTCGAACGACTCGTGGAAGAACTCGGCGTCGAGCGGTCACTCGCCCATACACCCGTTTTTCAGGCAATGCTGTCCTTTCAAACACAGGGGGAATCCTCCTTTTGCCTGGGCGACTTGCTCTGTACTTCGGAGTCGGTCGGCCTGCCCACGGCCAAGCTCGACCTGACCCTGTATCTGGGCAAGACACCGGACGGCGGACTGGGCGGAAGTTTTGAGTTTGACGCCGACTTGTTTGACGCGGCCTCGGTCAATCGCTGGGTGCTTGCCTTCGAGCAGTGCCTCACGGGACTGGCCGCTGATCCATCGCAACCAGTCCTCACGCTGCCACTGGTGGACGAGACGGCGCGCACGGCGTTGCTTGCACTCTCCCACGGCAAAGACGTCGCACTGTCAGGCGAACTTTCCTTGCCGGCACGTTTCGCGGCCCAACGTGCCGCGAGTGCGCAAGACGTGGCGCTATTTTTTGAGACGAATGATCAGCCAGGTTCCCTGACTTTTGCCGAGCTCGACGCTGCGTCGAATCGCCTCGCGCGCCACCTGATCGCACGCTCCATCGGCCCCGACCAGATCGTTGCGATTCTCCTTGAGCGTTCGCCGGAAATGGTGGTGGCGATGCTTGCTGTCCTCAAGGCAGGCGCTGCCTATTTGCCGCTCGACCCGGAATATCCTTGCGCGCGTCTTGCGTTCATGCTGACCGACAGCCAGTCCACCTGCGTGCTGACGACACAATCACTGTTCACAGCCCTGCAGGCCGACACCGGTGCTGTGCTGCCCGCAGCCCTGTATCTCAACGCACCACAGTTGATGTCGCAGCTTGATGCGTATCCGGACGCAACAATCACGGATCAGGAACGCAACGCCACGCTCAAACCGGAACATCTGGCCTATCTGATCTACACCTCTGGTTCGACCGGAACGCCAAAAGGTGCTGGCAATACACATCGTGCAGTCGTCAATCGGCTGGACTGGATGCAAGACACGCTGCGGCTGACCCGTTCGGACCGCGTACTACAAAAGACGGGAATCGGCTTTGATGTGGCCGTCTGGGAGTGGTTCCTGCCGCTGATGACCGGTGCGGCACTGGTGATCACGCGGTCCGGCGGTCAGAAAGACCCCAGCTACCTGCGCTCGGTCATCGATACGTACGCGGTAAGCGTGCTCCACTTCGTGCCGTCGATGCTGTCGGTGTTTCTTGAAGATCTCGAGGCAGGCCGTTGCACGTCGATCCGCCAAATCGTCACAAGCGGCGAAGCCCTCACCGGTCTGCAGCAAGCCCAGACTTTTGTAAGATTACCTGACGCGAACTTGTGGAATTTGTATGGCCCCACCGAGGCCGCCATCGATGTGTCAGCCTGGCAATGCCGCATTCAAGACGGCGCACGCACGCCGCCAATCGGCACACCCATCTGGAATACCCGGCTGTATGTGCTCGATGCGGTGCTGGAGCCCGTCCCCGACGGCGTAGTCGGGGAACTCTACATCGCCGGCATGGGTCTCGCACGGTGCTACCTCGGCCGCCCGGGACTGACCGCGGAACGCTTCATTGCCTGTCCATTTCTGCAAAGTCAGGCGCCAGGCGCCAGGATGTATCGTACCGGGGACCTCGTGCGACGTCGCAGCGACGGTGTGCTGGAATATTTTGGTCGCGCAGACGATCAGGTCAAGATTCGCGGATTCCGGATTGAGCCAGGCGAAATAGAAGCGTCATTGCTTGCAACGTTTGCCAGCTTGGCACACGTTGCAGTCATTGCCCTTAAGATTGGCAACGACCAGCGCCTGGTCGCCTACCTGGTGACACGTCAGGGCCACACCCAACCCGAACCCGCAGTGTTGCGCGCAGCGCTCGGCGCGGTGCTGCCCGATTACATGGTCCCGGCCTATTTTGTCGCGCTCGAGGCGTTGCCACTGAACGCGAACGGAAAACTTGACCGACGCGCCCTGCCTTTTCCTGACATGCAACACAGCAGTGCAGTGCACCATGCGCCACGCTCGGAACAGGAAGTACTGCTGTGCCGGCTGTTTGAAGCGTTGACCGGTGCGGCCCGCGTTAGCATCGAGGATGGCTTCTTTACGCTCGGTGGCGACAGTATTTCAGCCATCCGGCTGGTGAGTCGGGCGCGCGCCGAGGGGCTGCTGTTTTCCGTACGCGAGGTGTTCAAGCACCAGACGCCCCAGGCGCTCGCCGCGGTCGCGCAGCGCGCCACCCCCGCGACCACC